>JBGSSG010000294.1:0-2982 GCA_041737185.1 Anaerohalosphaeraceae bacterium | reverse complement strand
CTGGATTACAAGTACTCCGACTTCAACCCACAGGATGCGCTGACCCTTTTCAAGAAACACAAATTCGTCCGGAAATTCATCGACAAAGGCGTCGTTACCGAGGCAGGCGCAAAAATGATTCCCGAAGGCGGATACCGGGCAATACCGAAAGACCCCGCCACAGGAACAATCGGACGTTCAAACGTCGCCCTTGTCGGCGACTCGGCCGGCCTGGTCAATATGCTCAAAATCAAGGGCCTGCACAACGCGATATACTCCGGCATCGCCGCCGGGGCCGCCGCCGCGGACAGCCTCGATGCCCCGATGGGGTTTGCGCGAATGTACACCCGCCTGCTCGAACAGGCGGGCGTTCTGCGGGAAATGGAACAGGCCAAAAATTTCCGCCAGACCGTCGCGAAGTTCGGCCCGCTGCAGGGAATGCCGCTGTCGGTACTTGGAGGCTGGCTGCCGGGCTTTAACGTCGAACCCGACTACAAGGCGATGCGACCGGACAAATACCGTCTCAAGCCCGCCGTCAAATACGACAAGGATACCTTCACCGCCGTCGCCGCGACGGAGCATCGCGAGGAGCAGCCCTGCCATTTGCAAATCATCGACCCAGCCGTGTGCAAAAACAATTGCGTGCCGAAATTCAACGGCCCGTGCGTTACCTTCTGCCCCGCGGGCGTCTATGAGTCCATACAGGGGGATGTGAAAGCCGCCAATCCGTCAAACTGTCTGCACTGCAAGACCTGCCAGCGGAAATGCCCGTTCGACAATATCCGATGGACGGCCCCCGAAGGCGCCGGCGGCCCGCGCTACAAAACGATGTAAGGTTACAATGCCTTGTTGTACTTGCCTGCCGGCAGGCAGGAATATGCAAAACGCCGTTTTTGACTTAAAAATCGCGTTTTAACCCAGCGAAATGCTCCTTATTCTTTATTTCTCATTATTTTGACAACGGGTCGTCGCCATATTGGTTTGTGCCAACAGTTCCTTTCTTGAAAAGCATCACGATGCCAAGTATAAGATTAGCGCCAGGCACAAGCATCAATACCCACCATCCCCCAGACATATTGATGTCCTGCAACCGCTTCACACCAGGAAAGAAAGCTGCGCAGGGGGCCAATACAGTCGTCGCAGTTACAGTTGAAGGCCAAATGGTAATCACAGATATGGCGACTACGCCTATTACAAGCATAGTCCAGAAGTATTTTGCTCTATTCAGTCTACCTTTGAATGAAAAGAAACCGGTCTCGGCTTTGCGTCCTTTTGAGGTGCTTTGCTCTTTCCCACAGTGTGTGCATTTTACCACGTCTGCGGCAATTTCCTCTGCGCAGTAGATACATTTCTTCATTTGTCTTGGCTCCAGTCAGACTAAAATCCTATTTTCGATTCCCAATTGTGTTTACGCAAATCTCCTCGATATCTGCGACTATTTTGTCAACCCTTATGAGCACCACATCCTCTGCATCTGACGTCTCATCATCGAAGCCATCGGTTTCCCTCCCTATTTCCTCACAGATTTGCTTGAGACCATTTTCATATTCGACAGGATCACGTTCAGGAGAATATTTGCCACGGAGATATTTAATCCGACGGAGTAGCTTTCGGTACGGTTTGGAAATCTTGTGTCTAACGTTGCTCAGTTCTTCAAGCAATTTGCCAGCATCTCGGCCATTCAACACCATGAAGCGATAGCGTAAGGAACGCAATTTGGCAAAAAGGTCAGGCCGATTATTGCATCTTTCTATCTGTATGAATGCTTGGTTAAGCGCCATGGTTTCGGCTTCTGTTTCATCGGGCGATTTCTGGCGCGATGAACCCTCACCCTCACGTCCTATGGGGGATCTCACAGCGTCATAGAAGTCTTTTGATTCGTACACCAGTGATAGCACTTCCTCCGCTAAGTCAATACGCCTCTTTCCAATATGTTCCCGGCGCCACGCCAGAATGCCCCACACTGCAACTAACGTAGCGCCAATAGTTGCCATTGCGCTGATTGCCGGTATCACGATATTTGACGTGATCTGAAACCAATTCATGGCGACATCTCTAATGCCCAACAATGATTATACAGTTTTACCCGCCTTTCACCCGCCATGCTGTGTGGCGGGTTTATCCGCTTCAGGCGGGCGGGCGGGGAACAGACTTCTTTCTTCAGTATAACAAGTTCCCATTGCTTCTTCAATCGTCCACTTTATCCGCCTCTGGCGGATCGTCCTTCGTCAACCCTTTCCTCCCCGTTTTCAACCCCAATCTTGCTCCTTCCCCTTAGAATAATTCTTTAATCAAATCGCCTTTGTTTATTTTGAAATGGACAGCGACGTCATTCAAAATGCCGCTCAACGTGCCTGTCTTGAGGTCTTTATGGGCGGGGATAGTGATGTGATGTTCGCCGTTTATGGTAGTGGTAAGTCGTATGTGACTGCCGGTTTGCCGGGTTATTTCATAGCTGTATTTTTTGAGAAGTTTTGCGAGGTCTGCGCCGCTGATTTCCCGGGGAAGTTTCATATTGCTATTACTTCATCTTTTACTATGTGTAAACGTATAATACGGGGAATTTCCTTTGCGTCGAAGTGGCATTTTACAACGTCTTTGATATTTTGTTTTAACTCGTCTAATGTCTCGCCTTCGGTATAAATAGAGCAACCGAGAGATTTGGCGGTGTAACCACCCTGGTCAGAATCTTCAACGATAAATATAATTTCACTCATCTGTTTTAATCTCTTCAAAGACCGGCGGGTTCTTTACCTCTGAACCCAGACAAATTATTCCCTTTGTACGATAATTATAAACCTTTTTATCTGCTTGTCAAATCTTTTAATCGGAATTGGCCGTATCCTTCAAAAATGGCTAAATTGTCCTTCATAACAACTCCCTGAATACATTCAGTATTTCCGCGGTCAACAATGATTACACAATTTTATACGCATCCGGCGTGCCGTATAAAACGCCAAACCTTGTCCTCGCGAATGCGGGGGATAGACTTCTTTCTTCAGT
>JBGSSG010000273.1:0-1618 GCA_041737185.1 Anaerohalosphaeraceae bacterium | reverse complement strand
GCCGGAAAAGATTCTTTCAACGATGGCCGCCTCGGAAGGACTGATGGTAAACGTGGTGGATGGGAATTATCTGCTTGGAACGATTACCAGCAGAATCGTTCTTGAATGGATTGCCGGTTTCGGGCCGAACAATCAAACTTTACCTGAAAATTATGCACACGAATCAATAGAAGCGGCAATTTTAAGACTTTTTAAGATGCCCGTCAGTCAGGTTGTCGCCCAGGACGGCGCCAACTCTGAAATTATCTGTTTAGAAGCGGAAGATGACCTGTCCAAGGCGGTATGGATTTTCAACTCCGCGGGAAAAGATTTTCTGCCGGTTCTGCAGCGCAATGGGCATCTGATAGGTATTCTCAGAACAAACGGCATCCTCTTCTGTTTGCCGCCGATAAGTTCTTTAATTTCATCGGCTCAATTCCGTCCGATTTCTGTTGTGGGAAGATTGCCTGTGGCGGAGATGATTGATTCGCGTCCTGAATTAATACCGCAGGACGCTTCGGTATTGGAAGCGGCGATTCGGATGAACCAGTCAAACAGCCTGTGCCTCGGTATGGTAAATGCGTCCAGAGATTTCTGCGGAATTTTCAGTTTTCGCGACCTGCTTAAAGGCCTTTTGGCGCAGTGCCGGGGCTGAAAAAGGGCCGGCAGGGGGGGTGATTTCACGGATTTTGTGTTTGCCCGCCGAGCGGGAATTTAAGCGCATGCCTTTTTTTATCCTTTACTTTCTTATACGATTTGGATATTTTGTTGCTTTGGTTAGAAACAGTCCGACCAATGCCGGAACGATTTAGCCGCTTTGGGACTACAGGTTTGTGTATATGGCGAACAATAAAGCAAAAAACGTCAAGGCTCCTCTTGAATCGCTCGTTTGGGCCCTGTGCGATATTGACAACCCCAGAGAAATGCACCGCTTTCTCGATGAGATACTAACCCCTGCGGAATGCTCTGACCTGGCTCTTCGCTGGCAGCTTATGCTGCTGCTTTTGGAAGGCGTTCCTCAGCGTAAGATTGCGGAACGGCTTGGTATTTCCCTCTGTAAAATCACCCGCGGCGCAAAAATCCTCAAAACCGACGGGTCCGTCAGTAAAAAACATCTTTCTTTCAGGAGACAGTTATGAACCGGAAAATTTTTCTAAGCGAAAAAGACATCCCGCGCAAATGGTACAACATCGCCGCCGACCTGCCGTCGCCGCTGCTGCCGCCTCTGACCCCGGACGGAAAACCAGTTACTCCCGATATGCTCGCCCCTGTTTTTCCGATGAATCTTATTGAGCAGGAGGCCTCTACGCAGCGATGGATTGACATCCCGCAGGAAATCCTCGACATCCTTTACCGCTGGCGCCCGGCGCCGCTGCGACGCGCCGTCTATCTCGAAGAATATCTCAAGACCCCCGCCCGCATTTATTACAAGGACGAGAGCACCTCTCCGCCCGGCAGCCACAAGCCGAACACCGCCGTCCCGCAGGCCTGGTACAACAAGAAATTCGGCACAACCAGACTCACCACCGAGACCGGCGCAGGCCAGTGGGGCTCGGCCCTGGCGTTTGCCTGTAAAATCATCGGCCTTGAGTGCAAGGTCTTTATGGTTCGCATCAGCTTCGACCAGAAACCGTTCAGG
>JBGSSG010000260.1:0-2164 GCA_041737185.1 Anaerohalosphaeraceae bacterium | reverse complement strand
GCAGATGAACCCATGCCGCAACGCAACCTTTTGCAAAATTTCCATCGTAATTTGGTTGTGATCGGTCGCCACATTAACCGTCGAAAAAATCGGGGCAAGCTCATACTGGGCCGGCGCCACTTCATTATGCTGCGTCTTGGCCGAAATGCCTAACTTCCACAGTTCAATGTTGACCTCGTTCATATAGGCCGCAATGCGGTCATGCAGCGAGCCGAAATAGTGGTCTTCCATTTCCTGACCGCGGGGCGACGGGGCGCCGAACAATGTCCGACCAGCCAATACCAAGTCCAGACGTTTTTCAAAAAACCGCTGATCGACCAGAAAATACTCCTGCTCCGGCCCAAGCGTAGCCGCCACCGACTGCACTTGGGTATCGCCCAAGGCTCGCAGGACACGCACGGCCTGTTTGTTGAGGGCCTGCATCGAACGCAGCAGCGGGGTTTTCTTGTCGAGCGTTTCGCCGGTATAAGAACAGAACGCTGACGGAATATAGAGCGTTTTACCTTTAATGAAGACCGGTGATGTACAATCCCAAGCGGTATAACCCCGTGCTTCAAAGGTCGCCCGTAATCCGCCGGACGGGAAGGAAGAGGCGTCCGGTTCGCCTTTAATCAGTTCCTTGCCGCTGAATTCGAGAACGGTCTTGCCGTCGGGAGTGGGCGAGATAAATGAATCGTGCTTTTCCGCCGTAAACCCGGTCATCGGCTGAAACCAGTGCGAATAATGCGTCGCCCCGAATTCCAATGCCCAGTCCTTCATCGCGTTGGCCAGCACATCGGCAATCGCCTGTGTCATTTCGCCGTTGCCGCTGCGCACTTTGACAAATTCTTTGAAAATCGTCTTGGGAAGCCGCTGACGCATTACCGAATCATTAAACACACTGGCACCAAAGACTTCAATCAATTCTACCTGGTTACTCATACCGACTCCTTATATAAAGGTTAAAATCGTTTCGTTCGCTATTGACGTTGAATCTGACAACCGAAGGGGCTTATACCGCAGTTCATCGTACCCTTTTTGCCGGCAGAGTCAATCTATTCATAATAAAGAAAATCGAGAGACTAATTAGCAATTTCTATACCAATTCGCAGTGACTCTTCAAAAAGCGACTTAAGCCTATTTAAGAAAACAGCTTAGGTTGCTTTTTCGGAAAAACAAGACACACTCCAAAAGCTACAAAATTGTCATTGCAGCCCACCGAAATGCTACAAAAATGTAGAAAATCGTCTTTATCCGATAGCCTTCTCTCCTGTCTCTTCGGTCCGAATACGGATACATTTTTCCAGCGGCATAACAAATATCTTGCCGTCGCCGATCTTCTCGCATCGGGCGCCTTTAATAATCGCTTTTATGGTAGGATCTACAAAATCGTCATTGACGGCGATTTCAATCCGAATTTTCTCCAGCAAATTGATCTGCTTGACCTGGCCGCGATAGTGTTCGCTGTAACCGGCCTGTTGGCCGCAGCCCCGAACGCGGTTGACGGTCATTTTATAGACTTCCGCATTAAATAAACACTGTTTAACCGCTTCAAGTCTTTCGGGCTGAATAACAGCAACAATCATTTTCATCGTTGAAAGTCTCCTATACAATTTTGTTTAAAGTGCATCTTCCGGACTGGCTTGAATCTGATGAAATGTCAAATCTGAACCAATCGTTTCCTGGTGACGATCCATTCGGATACCCACCGTGGCCTTCAATAGGCCGTAAACCAGCGTACTTGAAATCAGCACAAAAAGAACTATCGCTGCAGTCACAATGAGTTGGGAAAAGAAACTGACTCCCCCTCGCCCGCCGAGGGCCTTAAGACCGAAAATTCCCGCGGCGATACCGCCCCAGGCACCGCAGACCCCGTGCAACGGCCAGACTCCCAGGACGTCGTCAATCTTCCACTCTTCGGTTTCCACCCGAAACAGGAAGACAAAGATCGCACCGGCGATGCCCCCTACAACCAACGCCACAATTGGATGATACAAATCTGAGCCGGCACAGACGGCCACCAATCCCGCCAGAGCGCCATTATGGACAAACCCCGCATCGTTTTTGGAAATCGACATCGCCGCAATCGTGCCGCCCACCATCGCCATCAGCGAGTTGATGGCCACCAGACCGGAAATATCGCTAATACGGCCAGCGCTCATCACATTAAAGCCAAACCATCCGA
>JBGSSG010000210.1:0-3501 GCA_041737185.1 Anaerohalosphaeraceae bacterium | reverse complement strand
ACGAGAAATATGACGAGATTGTTCTGCTGCGGGATATTCCGTTTTACAGCATCTGCGAGCATCATTTGATGCCGTTTATCGGCAAGGCGCACGTGGCCTATCTGCCCGACGGCAAGGTGCTGGGCATCAGCAAGTTGGCGCGGGTGGTCGATAATTTTTCTCGACGGCTTCAACTTCAGGAACGGCTGACCGACCAGATTGCCGACTTTCTGATGCAGGAGCTTAGCCCGCAAGGGGTCAGCGTGGTGCTGGAGGCGTCGCATAGCTGTATGACGATGCGTGGCATCCGTAAACCCGGCTCGGTGATGGTCACCAGCGCCCTTCGCGGTATTTTCAAAAAAGACCCGCGCAGCCGTGCGGAAGTGCTGTCGCTAATGCACACAGACAGGTCTTAGACGATGCACCGATTGAGCCGACAAGTGCGTTTTTCGATCAATCCGTTTGCGGCCCCGCAGACGGGGTTTAATTCTTATTGCTCTAAGCCCTGCGGCAGCGGGCTAAGTTACACCCTCGCGTTGTGGGTGGAGCTGGCCGGGACGCTGGACGGCGAGACGGGATTTGTCGTCAATGTCTCGCGGATCGATCAGGCGGTACGCAGCCGGGCGATCCCGTTGTTTGACCAGGCCATTCGGCAGGCGGCGTGCCAAGGCCGGGGACTGAACTTAAACGACCTATGCGGCCTGCTTCGGCGGGCATGGAAGCCGATTCAGCAGGTCTTCGCGGCGATGCGGCTGGAACGGCTGGCCCTTGAGCTTAACCCTTATCGAACGATTCAGGTGACTGCGGAGGATAGCGACGTGTTCTGTTTCAGTGAAAAATTTGAGTTTGCGGCCATGCACCGGCTTTCAAATGCCAATTATGACGCGGCGAAAAATGTTGAGCTTTTCGGAAAATGCTCCAACCCCGCCGGCCACGGGCACAATTATGTCCTTGAGGTCAGCGTCGAAAAACAGGCACAACAGGAGCCGGACGACTGGATCAGCCGGTTTGAGCAGGTCGTGGAAGAGGCATTTGTGGCGTGGGTCGATCATAAAAATCTCAATGTGGATGTGCCGGGGTTTGAAACCGTCAATCCCACGGTTGAAAATCTGGCTTCGTTTGCTTGGTCAAAGCTGGTCGGTAAGTTTTCCGACTGTCGGTTAGTCCATGTTACCGTCTGGGAAAATGACAGGACGTATTGCCGGTACAGTGAATAAGAAATAGGGTAACATTTTAGCGGTTTGTATCACGGCCATCTTGGCCGTGTCCTTTCTCGCTTTTTCACGGGCAAGATGCCCGTGATACAAAAAATGTTTTATGGGACTATCGAGGTCTTTGCAAACCGGTATTATATCCGAATACAAAGAGTCTGTTTTTGGGAAGTTCTTTTAATATAGGGGTAACTCTTTACCGATATTCCTATTAGACTCATCTAATAATACGGAACGGTTCGGCTCTTTTTGAGCAGCCGACGGGCACGGAGTGTTATTTATTAGAAGATGTTTTTGACTTTTTTCGTGGAGATTCAAGGTGAAAGTAACAGTGGTTGGTGTGGGATATGTCGGATTGGTCGCGGCGGCGTGTTTTGCCGACGGCGGCAACCATGTTACCTGTGTCGATAGCGATAAAAAGAAGATTAACGATCTTGATAACGGGATTATCCCGATTTATGAGCCGGGTCTGACCGAGATTGTTAAACGGAACAAAGATGCAAAACGTCTTGTTTTTACAACCGACATCCAGCAGGGCGTGGACAATTCACTGCTGATCGTTCTGGGGGTCGGGACGCCCAGTGGCCCGGATGGTTCGGCGGATATCTCGATGGTGCTAAAGGCCGCCGAGCAGATTGCCGCCGCGATGAAGGACTACAAGATCATCATCACCAAAAGTACCGTGCCGGTTGGGACGCACAAGGTGGTCAGCGACTTGATCGCCTCTAAGACCGAGGTGCCGTTTGATTATGTCAGCAATCCAGAATTTTTGAAAGAAGGTTCGGCAGTTGAGGATTTTATGAAGCCCGACCGAGTCATCGTCGGCACGACCAACCCGGCGGTGATGGAGTTTATGAAGGTGCTGTATGCACCGTTTATGCGAAAGAGCAGCCGGATTTTATTTATGGACCCAGCCAGCGCCGAATTGGCCAAATATGCCGCCAATACGATGCTGGCGACGCGCATTTCGTTTATGAATGAGCTTAGCGCCCTGTGTGACGCCTGCGGCGCCGATATTGAGCAGGTGCGGGCCGGGCTGGGCAGCGATTCACGGATTGGAAACTCGTTTTTGTTTGCCGGGGTGGGCTATGGCGGAAGCTGTTTTCCCAAAGACGTACGGGCGATGATCCATATCGGCCAGCAACAGGGTGTGCCGATGACGATTGCCCAAGCCGTCCAGCAGGCCAACATTACCCAGCATCAGCGGTTTACCGATAAGGTGCTGACGTATTTTAAGGGCCGAAAAGGCGTTCGACTGGGCGTGTGGGGGTTGGCCTTTAAGGCCCGCACCGACGATACCCGTGAGTCGCCGGCGGTTTTCTGTATCAAGAAATTTATAGCCGCCGGTATTGAGGTGACGGCGTTTGACCCCGAGGCCGTCTGTCCGGAACTGGACGGCAAGATTCAACGTGTTACGGATGCCTACGAGGTGCTCGACGGTTCCGATGCACTGGTGATTTTTGCCGATTGGCAGGAGTTTCGCACGCCAGACTTTGACACGATTGCTCAGAAACTAAAACAGCCGGTTCTCTTTGATGGCCGCAATCTTTACAGTCCGTCGTTTGTCAAAAAGATGGGCATCGAATACCACAGTGTTGGAAGAGCCTGATAAAGTGCAATGGATAATTTTGAATTCTTAATTTTGAATTTTGAATTAAAATGATGCAACCACGGATTTCACGGATGACACGGATCAGGAGAGGTTTACCACGAAGCACAAAAGAAATTATGAATTCTTAATTTTGAATTTTGAATTGAATTGAGAATTTATAATTAAAAATTCTTCTCTGGCTTCTTAGTTCTTAGTTCTTAGTTCGTAGTTCGTAGTTTTCAGTTTTGAATTTGTTTATGATTTAAGATTTTCTTTAACTCGGCGTCCTCAGTGTCTTCGGCGGTTAAATAGAATCTGTGAATTATCTGTGTAAATCTGTGTCTAAAAATAAATCCTGTAAATCCCGTTAATCCTGTCTAAAAAAATCCGAGTTAATCTGTGGCTAAGAAAAGAGGGTATCAGATGGCCAAGGGCAAAAATCAACCGTTTTTGTTTTTCTTTCTGGTTTTATAAATAATAAAGGAATTTACCTCAATGAAGAAAGCGTTAATTACCGGCATCACCGGCCAGGATGGTTCCTACCTGACAGAATTTCTGCTGACCAAGGGCTATGAGGTCTATGGCATTATCCGCCGCAGCTCAAGCTTTAACACGGATCGGATCGACCATTTGTATCAGGACTTGCATAAGCAGCCCAAACTTCGGCTGCTGTACGGCGACCTGACCGACGGCGGCAACCTGTCGCAGATCCTCAACGAT
>JBGSSG010000184.1:0-2307 GCA_041737185.1 Anaerohalosphaeraceae bacterium | reverse complement strand
ACGGATTTAGTTTTCGTGATTTCTTATGTATGCGATCTTAGTGTTGAAGTCGTTTTCAGTAAGACAAAACCGTTTGTCAAAACCTTTTGTTCATCTCTTACAAAACCGCGTTTGTCGCCCTGTAGCCAGCTGCCATAAGTTGTCCAGGTAACCGTGTATCCAGAAATTTTGGCTATGCGTGAAATACTAACAATCTTTATTTGTATCCTCAACCAAAATGTTTAGCCCTGCCGCTGGCGGCAGGGGTTTTAAGTCTTTCTCTCCGCCGCTGCCGCAATCAAGGTCAACTATACGGATTTTGTCTTTACACCCTAAAACCTGTTCAAAGGCAGGCCGAACAGACATCTTAATGGAGACATCTTCCCGGTATTTGCGCACATTGTCCTTCTTACCGGATAATCCGGATTTATCAACACCATAGAATCCGTGTTTTACCGCTGATTCATAAAATTCAGTTCTTGGCATAAATCAGCATATCAGTTATGAAACTAAACAATTACAACTCTATATGTTTCGATTGTATCAGCTATTTGTTTACGGCTATGTGGTTTATTATGTGTGCAAGTATCCATATTACTGTAGAACATATCAAAAGAAGAATAGCATATTTTCGCCAATGTACCATCGAGGCAGGTTGGCCTGTGGTGGTAAGGCCGTTATAAAACTTTATATCAAGATATCTGACAAAAATGAGCGCTACTGCTGTGCCCCAGAAAATTATATCTGCAGTATGAAATGTTTCTCCTTTATGCCGGGAAATGGATATCGCTGCAAGAAGGAAAATCGCATTGCCGAGGAGCATCCAGAAAACTCTTACGAAAAGGCTGAAAATACTGTCATATTTCTCAGTGGGTCGGCTGTTTCCTTTAGACATGATCCGTCTCCTAAAAAATCGCTATATTCGATTAATTAGGTGGCGGCCCGACCACCTCGACAGTCCTCCGAGACCATTGTAAGCCTCGGACCCTCTACATATTGGTAAACGCCTGGCTACTTACTACTCTGCGAAGTAATGCTTCGCTGCGCAGCACGAAGTAACCAAGGCTTCTAATTGCAGCATTATATCAGAATCTTACTCGAGTTGCATTTTATTTTTATTATTTTTTTCGATACTTCCTATCTACCGCCTTAAACAGCGTCCTCGTGGTAAAATCCTTTTTTGCTTTTTTGGTGATTATTCGCCTAACTGCCTTCTCAATTCTCAATTCTTCATTCTCAATTCTTAATTCCCTCATCCTCAACGCGCCGAATCGCCACAAGCGTCGTATCATCCATCTGGCTGGCAAGTCCGACAAATCGCCGCCGGTATGCCAGTATCGAACGCACAAACTGGCCGGCGCTGCACCCGCAGCAGGTACTTATAACATCCAGCAGCCTTTCTTTGCCCCAGCTTTGTCCCTCGAAATTCATCGCATCGACCAGCCCGTCTGTGTACAGCAGCAGACAGTCGCCTGTGCCGAATTCCACCGTCTCGGTCTGATACGGTGTCTTTTCCATTACGCCCAGAACCAGCCCGCCTGCCCCGAGATTTTGAGCCTGTCCGTTGCGTAGAAGCAAAGCAGGCTCGTGGCCGCAGTTGCAGTAAGTGATTGACCCTGCCTGCACGTCAATCCTGGCCAGAAACAGCGTAATAAATTCTCCGTCCCGGCATTCCCTGCAGGCCATCGTGTTGAGCTTTGCGACGATTTCCTGCATTGTGTGCCTTCCGTAGCCGCCGTCAGCGTAGGCCCGCATTGCCCCGCGGAACATACTCATCATAATCGCCGCCGGGACGCCCTTGCCGATTACATCAGCTATCGCAACTACCATACTTTTCTCGTCTATGGCGAAGAAGTCATACAAATCCCCGCCAATCTGAAAACAGGGCTGATACACAGCCGCGATATCTAAGCCGCCGGTACAGGGCGCGCGCTGCGGTATCATCCGCCTTTGTATCGCCGCAGCAAGATTCATCTGCTGATTCATCGTCGCCCCCTGCAGCGCCTCGCCGTAGAGCCGGGCGTTGGTAATCGCTATCGCGCACTGACTTGCCACCAGCCGGGCAAGACGTATCGCATCCTGGTCAAACCTGTTCGGTTCAGGGCTGTAGAGCCGAAGCACGCCTATGGGCTTATCGCGAAAGGTCATCGCCACGGTAAGCTGGCTAATCAGACCTTCCTTTATAGTCGCATCGGGATAGCGTACGCGGGAGTCATTGCGCATATCGTCAAGTACCACCGCCTTGCCCGTAAAGGCCTCCTGAATCACAGGCTCATCCTTTGTTACCGGGCCTTTGTTGCGGTACTCCTCGCTAAGTCCATAAGTGCT
>JBGSSG010000179.1:0-8741 GCA_041737185.1 Anaerohalosphaeraceae bacterium | reverse complement strand
AAAATCCCAATTTTCAAAACAAAAACCGCACATTAGCAACTTTGAACTGTTTGGATTTTTGGTCATTTGGATTTAGAACTTGTCCGCCGCAGGCGGATTTGTTTAGAATTTAGAATTTAGTGCTTAGGATTTTTACCATAATACCGTTCCAAGAATTACTTGCACTGTAGAGTTAACCATAAAACTCCCTTTGTCATCGTCAAAATCGGTCTTATTCTTATCAAAATTCCCGCGATGGTCAAACACTTCCGCCTGTCCAAAGGCAAAAACAGACGTTCTCCTTCAAGTCCTTATTAGCAGTTTAGCATTTTCCCGGCTTGGTTGTTCGTAAAATTACTGTAAATTACATCCCCCGCCGGTTTGGCCGACCGAAAAATTTCGCTTGGAAATCCAACGCCGTCGCCATCCTGTCACAAATATTTTCAGGGCCAAATACTTCCATCCGTCAGACGCTCTTTTTCTCCCACTCGGCAATAGTTTCAAGACGCTTAATAATATCCAAATGCTGCGTGCACGCCAGTTCGCACCTGCCGCACTGCACACAATCTTTGGCGTCGGCCTTGCGGTCAGCCAGAGGCCCCCAGCACTTCTGGAAATCAAGCTCTTTGGCCATTTCTGTGTCCGTCCTGCTCGTAAGCAGCTTTTCGTTGTAATACTGCATAAACGCCGCGATTGGTATATCCCTGGGACAGCGACCCATACAGTACCCGCAGCCGGTGCAAAGCTGGTCCATACTGCTGCTTAAACGCCGCTTAATCCGCTCGATATCCTCTGCCGAAAAAGGTCTGGCCGTCCCTGCCACACGGCAGGCCGTGTCAATATGCTCACGCGAGCTGAAACCGACAAGCGTAATTGTAATCTGCGGACAGCTTATACAGAAACGCAGTGCAGCCTCCGTCGCCGTTTCATTCTCGCCCGCCAGAAATTTGAGCTTGTCCTCATTTTGCGGTATCACCCCGCCTGCCAGTGGATTCATCGCCGCAACGCCCATCCCCGCCGCCGCAGCCGACTGGACGCCTTCCCAGCGGTACAGAAAATTCAGAATGTTCACCCCCATCAAAACCCCTTCAAATTTACCCCCGCTTATCATCCTGGCAATCTCAGGGCCGCGAAGATGACTTGAGACAGCGATGTGCCGCACTAACCCTTTTTCTTTGCAGCGCAAAAGACCCTCATACTGACCCCCGGGCCGCATCGCAAGCTCATATTCGGAAAATCTGCGAATACACCAGACGTGATAAAAATCGATGTAATCGCACTTGAGCTTTTTAAGCGATTTTTCCACTGCCGCCTGCGCCTTGCCGGCGGTTTTACAGTCATCCGGCATCCCCTTGGTCGAAACGTAAAACTTCTCCCGCCGACCCTTCATTTCCGCAAACGCCCTTCCGAAAATATCCTCGCTGCGGTACTGGCAGTAGTCCGGCGCGGTGTCAAAATAATTTATCCCCTTTTCAAAGGCGTACTTCAAAAGGTCGGCGTTGTACGCATCGCCGCGACTCAAATCGAACCGCATCCCCCCGAAGCCGACCTCGCTTACGCTCAATCCGCACCTGCCGTATGTCTTGTAAATCATCCGTGTTCCCTCGTGCCAAACCACACGATTATATCACACATTCGCCATACCCGAAACCCCCTTTGCCGTCCTCTTTTTGTGAACCTGAAAGTAAAAATAAAAGGGCTTGCAATTAAAAATCCGTTCAGGTACAATGGCAAGCTTGTTTTTGGACAAAACTTGGAGACAATTATGAAAGAAGGCATACATCCCGAATACGCGGCCGTTAAGGTTCGTTGCGGTTGCGGCAATACGTTTGAAACCCGAAGTACCGCAAAGGAAATACACGCCGAAATCTGTTCGATGTGCCATCCGTTCTACACCGGCAAACAAAAGTTTATCGACACCGCCGGCCGAATCGAACGCTTCCAGAAGAAATTCGGCTCGGAGTACTTCAAGAAAAAAAACCAGGACGATAAGTAGCAACCTTATTTTATCTACAACATTGCGCTGTCGAACTTAATTTACAAATTAAGTGTTGGCAGCGTAATTTTTTTGACCTTTACCTATACTACAGCGCAAGTAATTTTGAGAACAGTATAAAAATCCTAAGCACTAAATCCGAAATTCTAAACAAACTCTAAATCCAAAATGACCAAAAATTCAAACAGCCCAAAACTGCTAATGTGCGGTTTTTGTTTTGAAAATTAGTATTTTGAACATTTGATATTGTTTAGAGTTTAGGATTTAGATATTAGAATTTCGGGTTTAAGTCGATATAAATAAACAAGTTGTGAACAATACAATAATCGCTGAGTTGCGATGTGGTGTTAATCTGGTGTGATTATGTCGGGAAAAGAAGACCTCTTTTTGGCCAAGCTGGCTGAGCTTGACGGCCGTTTCCAACAGATTGAGCAGCAAATGATGGACCCACAGGTAGCTTCTGTTCCGTCTCGGCTGATACCGCTGCGCAAGGAACAGGGAAAATTGCGGACCATAGTCAGCCAGTACCGCCAGTACTGTAAGCTTGCCGATGCGGCAGCACATTCGGAAGGCATATTATCGGACATCGAGGCAGACGAAGAGCTTAAGGAGATGGCAAGGCAGGAGATTGAGGAGCTTTCGGCCAGGATGGAGCAGCTTCTTGAGCAAATCAAGGACCGGCTGGTTATGGCTGAGGATGAGGCGATTGATTCGGTTATTCTCGAAATACGGGCCGGCACCGGAGGCGAAGAAGCGGCCCTGTTCGCAAAAGACCTCTACCAGATGTACACCCGCTACGCCGAAAAACGCGGCTGGAAGGTTGAACTTTTAGACTTTTCCGGCACGGACAAAGGCGGCTACCGCGAGATAATCGCAAACGTCTCAGGCTCCGGCGTCTGGTTGGAGCTGGGCTATGAAGGCGGCGGACACAGGGTACAGCGCGTCCCCGAAACGGAAGCTCAGGGCAGAATTCACACCTCCGCGGCCACTGTCGCCGTCCTGCCCGAAGCCGAAGAGGTCGATGTCAACATCAAACCGGAGGATGTGAAGGAAAATGTAAGTTGTGCCGGAGGCCCGGGCGGACAAAACGTCAACAAGGTCGCATCCGCCATCAGGCTCGAACATCTTCCCACCGGCATTGTTGTTAGTATGCGAGACGAACGAAGCCAGCATAAAAACCGCGCAAAGGCCTGGAGAATTCTGCGCAGCAGAGTGTTTGAACACTATCAGCAAAAGGCGTCCGCCGACCGCCGCGAAAAACGAAAAACAATGATAGGCTCGGGCGACCGCTCCCAGCGGATTCGCACATACAATTTCCCACAGAACCGCCTTACAGACCATCGGATAAATCTTTCCCTGCACAGCCTTGACAAAATCCTTATGGGCGAAATGGGCGAACTCGTCGCGGCCCTTAAGGAATATGACCGCCAGCAAAGACTTGCGAATTTCCAGTTGTAAATACAAAGAAGCGCAGAAAAACCTATGATTATTGTCGTAACAGGTATGGTGGGGGTGGACAAGACATCTTACCTCCAGCAGGTTTGCTCTCTTGCCGAACAAAAAGGCCGACAGATTACTCTCTATAACCTCGGCCAAATGATGTACGCCGAGGCCCCGGACATCGCACCGGGCAGAATACTGGATATCTCGCTTGGCCGGCTGCATTCGCTTCGGCGAAGCGTACTTAAGGACATTATCGCAAAATCACGCCAAATGCAGTGTACGATTGTCAATACCCACGCGACCTTCCGCTGGAGACACGGGCTGTTTCCCGCCTTTGATTTTTACCAGATGCGGCAGTTAAACGCCGATATGTACTTCTGCCTGATTGACGGAGTCGAACCGCTGCACGTCCGTCTGATGCGGGACCACCCAATTCGTCATTCGCTCAAAGACCTTATGGTCTGGCGGGAAGAGGAAATACTCGCCACAGAAATGATGCAGAAAGGCACAAACGAGAACGCAGTGTTTTATTGCCTGGCTCGCGGCACGCAGAATACCACAGCCGAGACTTTTTACCGCCTGATGTTTGAACAATGGCGGAAAAAAGCGTATCTTAGTTTTCCAATGACACACGTAGCCGAACTGCCGGAGGTGGTAAAACAAATCACGGCCTTCAGAGACGCGATGAAAAAGGAGTTTATCTGTTTTGACCCGGGCGACCTCGAAGAAGCATACCTGCCCTACCGCGCGGAAAAGGCCGCCAAAGCGGGACAAAAGCAAATCGCTCTCGACGTGCTCGGCGAGCGGATTAGTTTCGATGTCAGTGAAATCGGGCAGATTCAGCAGGACATAAACAGCCAGATATACGCCCGCGATTTTGCTCTCATCGACCAGTCGGATATGATTATAAGTTTCATTCCCGCCCTGCCGGACGGACGGGCAGCCGTATCCAGCGGCGTGGAACGCGAGCTTCAGCACGCACACGAGGCCGCAAAGGATGCCTATGTAATCTGGCAGGCAAAGGCCCCGCCGAGCGTCTTTGTAACCCAGACCGCCACAAAAGTATTCACTTGCTGTAACGAAGCGATGCAATATCTTTCAGACAAAAACCTCGCATAACGCCGCACAGCCCCAGACAAAACGCGGATAACGAAAAGGAACTGCGGATGAAGATTGACACAGCAAAAGAGTTGGCAAAGGCAATCGACCACACGCTTTTAGACGGCCTGGCGACCGAAGAGCAGATACGTGAACATTGCCGCCAGGCGGTTAAGTACGGTTTTTACAGCGTCTGCATCCAGCCGAGGTGGGTCGATTTGGCCGCCGGGATTCTCCGCGGCAGCGGGGTTAAGGTCGGAACAGTCGTCGGGTTCCCGTTCGGGACCGAGATTACGCGGGTAAAAGCCTTTCAGGCGGAAACGGCGATTATGGCAGGCGCCGATGAAATCGATATGGTCGCAGACCTTTGCGCCGTCGTATCCGCCGATAGCCGGGCGCTGATGCGCGACATCGAATCGGTCGCCCGCGTCTGCCGCTCGCTGCGGCCAAAGGCAACGTTGAAGGTCATTATCGAATCCGCAGCCCTTAGCGACCAGCAGATTGTCTTTGCCTGTCAGGCCGTCCAGCAGACTGGGGCCGATTTTGTAAAAACCAGTACCGGATTTCATCCCGCAGGCGGGGCAAAAATCGAGCACGTCAGGCTGATGAAACAATCCTCGCCGAACTGCCAAATCAAGGCCGCCGGCGGAATCTGCACGCCAGAACAGGCTGCCGCGATGATACAGGCAGGCGCAAGCCGACTGGGGACAAGCAAATCGGTCGAAATAATCGAACAATTCCGCACCGGACTGCAAGGCCGATGAAAACAATGGCCGACAATGCAATTTCCTGCCGCGTTCATTTCAGGCCGATAGAGGAAAATATCGACCTTATGAGCCTTGCCGCGACGGTTGCCGGGAAAAATCGCCCCGTCATACTCGGCGCAAACAAATCCGTCGAACGTTTCAGTATTTTCGCCGACGAGCCTGTGGAAGTATTTGAATTTCGCCCAATGGATGTCCGCCCATTCGAAAAACTCGAAGTCCTGCTCGGCAAATATCGACTCCAGCCGCACCGGCAGAAACAAACCTTTTGTCTGGGCTGGATGGGCTTTTTCTCCTACGACCTTGCACGCCATATCGAACCGCTGCCGGACAAAACTATCGACGACGTCGAAACGCCTCTGATTTATCTTGCCTTCTACGACGCCGCAATCGTGTATGACCACCGCGACGGAGGGATGTTTATGACAGCGATGGAGATTGGAAAGGGGGACGACCTGAACGGGAAATTCCGGCGCCTTCAAAGCCGGCTTGAGGAAAGCCGCTCGGTTAAACCCTGCACCCGCCCGGCCGCGAACATCGGCGATAAATCCGCGTCATTCAAAAGTAATATGACAAAAGACTATTACCTTGACGCCGTCCGAAAAGTAAAACGGCACATTTACGACGGCGACGTTTATCAGATTAATTTCTCACAGCGGTTTGCGTGCGAATTTACGGGCGAACCTTTCGAGTTGTTTTCGTGGCAGAACGCTCACAATCCAAGCCCTTACGCCGCCTTTGTCTCAACGCCGGATTTTGCAGCCGTCAGCGCGTCGCCCGAACTGTTCCTGAATGTCAGCGGCGACAATATCCTCACACGACCAATAAAGGGCACCAGGCCGCGACGGGGCGACGACGGGAAATTCAACCGCAGGCAGTATGCCGAGCTTTTTTCAAGCGAGAAAGACGCCGCCGAGCTTGCAATGATTGTTGACCTCGAAAGAAACGATATCTCGCGAATCTGCATCCCCGGCACAAGAAAAGTCCTGCGTCAGCGCGTCATTGAGGCTTATCCCACGGTCTTCCACGCATTCGGCGAGGTGGCTGGTAAACTGGCCGGCAAAAAAGGCCCACGACAAATCTGCGATATCCTCCGTTCCACCTTTCCCGGCGGCTCGATTACCGGCGCACCGAAAATCGCCGCGATGAACATCATCGAAAACCTCGAGCCGACTAAACGGGGCCTTTACACAGGTTCTATCGGCTGGATAGGAGCAAACTTCGATATGTGCCTGAACATCGCCATCCGCACAATCGTCATAAAAAACGGACAGGCTTATGCGCAGACCGGCGGCGGCATTGTGGCCGATTCCGACCCGCAGGCGGAGTGGGATGAAACGCTCGTAAAGGCAAAGGCCCTGCTTGATGGCATAAATGCCTGTTCCTGAAAAATGCCGCCGTGTTTTTTTTGTTTATTTTTCCCGCAGCGGTTCTTATATTGTTGTTTCACGAAATCACAGGATAAACATTTATGGCAGAAGAAAAGGTTTTTTTGAACGGACAAATCATACCCGCTGCGCAGGCAAACGTCTCCATAACGGACGGAGGATACTTGTACGGGATGGGTCTGTTTGAGACACTGCGGGCTGTCAACGGCAGGGTCTTCCGGCTCGACTACCATATAGACAGGCTCTTTGCAAGCGCATCGGCCCTGGCGGTACCCATCGAACAAAACAAAGAAGAACTTACCGAGGCGGTAAGTAAACTCCTGCAGACAAACGAACTGGCCGATGCCCGGATGCGCATTACCGCAACCAGCGCACCGGGCGACACCGGCCCCAGGGGCAATCTGCTCATTACCGCCGCGCCGTTCGTGCCGTATTCGAAGGATTATTACACAAATGGCGCCCGTGTGGTGATTACCGACTTTCGCCAGAATCCAAAGGACCCGACCTGCGGCCATAAGAGCCTTTGCTACGTGCCAAGGCTTATCGCACTTCGGCAGGCTCACGAAAAACTGGCCGCAGAGGCCATTTGGTTCACTACCGAAAACCGGCTGGCCGAAGGCTGCGTGAGCAATGTCTTTCTGGTTAAGGACGGCAAACTATGCACGCCTCCGCTCGATACGCCCGTTTTGCCGGGTATCGCAAGGAAGACCGTCCTTGAAATCGCCGAAGAAAAGAAAATCCCGCACAGCGAAACTAAGCTTTCCATCCGGGACCTGCTGGCCGCCGACGAGATATTCCTGACAAACGTGATTATGGAGGTGCTGCCTGTCTGCGCCGTCGAGGCACACACCGTCGGCACAGGCACGCCGGGTGAGGTTACAAAAAAACTGATGGAAGCATACAAACAGCTCCTGACGGAATAGTCTTGCAGGGCGAATATTATGATTAGCTGTAAAAACGGTTTTCTTGACAAAGACTGATTCTTCGGCTATAATTCCTTCGTATTTGGTACGGTGGGAGTAGCTCAGTTGGTTAGAGCATCAGATTGTGGTTCTGAGGGTCGCGGGTTCGATTCCCGTCTTCCACCCTTTTTTTGGTCCGGGCGGACAGCCCGGCGTTAGCGCATTTCGAGTTTTCCCCAAAGGATAAGCAGGACTGCTGCGCCAAGGCCCGCCAAGGCGGTGCATATAATCGCCGCGAGTGTTTTTCCGTAAAGGAAATAGCCCGCCGCGAAAATGGCGGAATATACGGCGACAGTGCCGGCGAGCATGCATATTATTCCTCTGGGCAGGTCTCCGATTGCGGCGGTTTTCTCGATGGGGTCGCCCTCGGCTCTGGCCCTTTCGATTACTTTATTCCAGCCCGGCCCGCCCGGACGTACGAGACGGTAAAAGTTGCGCAGGGTTTTGTCATCGGAGGGTTTAGTCAGGAATGTAACCAGCAGCCAGGCGGCGGTGGTAACAGCTACGCCGATGAGTAGCTGGAAGTGTTCAGGGATTGGGGCAAATCCGAGTTTTTCGTGAATGACGACCATATATAACCCGGCTGCGAATGATACCGCCAGCCCGGTAATTTCCGTCCAGGCGTTGATTCGGTGCCAGAACCATCGCAGTATGAATATAAGGCCTGTTCCCGCGCCTGCCATAATAATGATGTGAAAGCCCTGCAGGGCGTTTTCGAGCCACAGTGCAATCATCGCCGACAAAATCATCAGTACGACGGTAGCTAATCGTCCGACCAGTACCAGTTCTTTTTCCGCGGCCCTGGGCCGGACAAATCTTTTGTAGAAGTCATAGACTATGTATGAGGAACCCCAGTTCAGGTGCGAGGCCATAGTTGACATATACGCGGCGATGAGCGAAGCCACGACGATGCCAAGCAGGCCCGCCGGTAAAAATCTCAGCATCGCAGGGTAGGCCAGGTCGTGTCCGATTTTGCTGTCGGGCGTGGTTTGTCTGTCGGGGAAAGCGGCCCGAAGCGAAGTAAGCCCTTTTCCGGCAAACGTAAGTTCCTGAATTCTCTGACGGGTATGAGGTTCAATCGCGTCGGTGTTTTTATTGTACTGTTCGACGA
>JBGSSG010000177.1:0-3570 GCA_041737185.1 Anaerohalosphaeraceae bacterium | reverse complement strand
GTTATTACCGTGCTGTACTTTTTTATCCTTATCGGGACGCTGGAAATCAAGGCCCTGTACTTTATCGCCTTTAAGCTGATTTTCTGGGACAACATTTTTGAACCGAGATTTTCGCCCGATGCCGTTGCTTACGATGCGCATCTTGCCGGGTATTTTTTTGGAATGGCCGGCGTTCTGCTTTTGCTGGCGGCTAAGCTGATTGACGGGAATTATGCGGACCTTTGGTCGATGGCCAGGCAGTGGAATCGAAGACGTATTTTCAAGGACGTCGTTGCCGAGGGGTATGGGCCTTCCGGGTCGGCAAGAGGAAGCAAGCCGGTAAACGCGGAAATCCGCCCGGCTGAACCGGAAAACCCGGCCGACGAGCGCCTCTTTGAACTCAGGTCTCAAATTTCCAAAACCCTGACAGAGCATAATCCCGTACTGGCAGCGAGCAACTACCTTCTTTTGCTTCAGGAAGACGCTGAACAGGTGTTGCCGCGGCAAAATCAGCTTGACATTGCCAATCAATTAATGAGCCAGGGCAGTTGGGCCGACGCGGCCAGGGCTTATGAGCAATTTCTGCGGCATTACGGCTCTTATGAATACGCAGAGCAGGTACAATTAATGCTGGGCCTGCTCTATGCCCGATATCTTAAAGAGCCGCTTAAGGCATTTGAAAACTTAACGGCAGCCAAAGAAAAACTGACCCAGCAGGGCCAGATTCAGATGTGCCGGGAACTGCTGAAGGAGCTGGAAAAGTCATAATAGCAGGGGTGCCGCGGAAAACCATTGACAAGGCGGTAAGACGGTGATAGCTTGATGTATGTTAAATAAAGAAAAATTTGTCCGGTTTTTTGAAAGAAAAACGTTCCATAGTTTTAACGGAGTTGAAAACTATGTACCTCATTAAAAAAATCTTTATTGTTTTTTCAGTGTTGTTTGTCGTTTTATCGCTGTCCGCTATGTCGGCGGAGGCAACCGCCCCGGTACCGCCCGCAGCGCAGCCCGGTGTCGATACTGCCGGGCAGCAGCCGGTGGTGCAGGTACTGCCCGAAGAGCACGCGTTTCCTTACGTCGCTGAAATTATCGGCAACGATGTATATGTGCGTTCAGGCCCCGGCACAGCCTATTATCACTGCGGCAAACTGAACGCCCCGAGTCAGGTAATCGTTACCGGCTCAACGCACGGCGGGTGGATGGAAATTTACCCTCCGCCGGGCAGTTTTTCCTGGATATCGAAAAGCTACGTACGCATTGACCAGACACATACGAAAATCGGTGTGGTAACAGGCGACGCCGTCCGTGTATGGACAGGTTCGGAATTTGTCGAGCCTATGCGTTCTGAAAAGCTGCAGGTTAAACTCAACCATGGCGATACGGTAGAGCTTATCGGCGAGGCCTCAATCGAAGGTGAATACTATAAAATCGTTCCGCCCACGGGCGCCCGCCTGTGGGTAAACGGCGATTTTCTCAAGTATGTTGGTCCGGTCGAGGAGCAGAAGCCCCCTGTCGTTCCTGCCGAGCAGAAACAGCCGGAACAGATCCCGACAGAACAACAGCCTGTGCCTGTGGTTGAAAAACAGCCGGAACCTGTCAAAGAAGAAAAGCCCGCCGAACCCGCCCCTCCGACAAAAGAGACGCTTCTTCTAAAACGGTGCTATCAGATTTCCGCCGGGCTGGACGCCGAAATCAAAAAACCTCTGCCGCAGCAGAATTATACCGAGTACAAAAAGGCGATAGCGGAAATACTGGCCGACCCGGAAGCAGGCAAGGCTCAGCCATACGCTATCTATCTGCAGGACCGTATCGGCCGTTATGAGCTGGCCGGCAGCATAGGCTCCCAGTTGCAGAAACAGGACCAGCAGTTGACCGACGCTCGAAAGGAAATCGAGCAGGCCCGACAGGCAAGGCTCAACCAGCTTGTCCCGAAACAGGAAATCATAATGTCGGGAATTCTAAAGCCTTCGCATGTTTATACCGGCAAGATAGGACAGAAACGCTTTCTGCTGACCAACGACGAGGGAAAAATCCTGTGTTATGTGGTGCTGGCCGATTCCGAACGGCAGGGCCAGCTCGAACAACTACTCAATACCAAGGTCGGCCTGTTCGGGCGCATTGTCAACAGCCCCAATGAAATGGTAACGCTGGTAACCTGTACGGACTTCAAGCCTGTACAGAAAGGGAATTGATTATTGTTGATTGAATTATTGACCAGCTTCCAGTGGCCAGCGACCAGCGACTAACTCAGAACTCAAAACTCAGAACTATGAACTCACGACTCACGACTCTTTCCGCGGGCCAAGCAGTTCAAAAGGTTTCTGGATAACAGGCAGGGTTGTCTTGCGTATCTGCGGGTTGTCGAGTTTGCCTTTAACTTCCACTGTGGCCAGAGCGGAACCAAGACTTTCGATGATTTTCGCCAGCGGCGCTATCCCATAGGCCGCGGGCCGGTCGAAAGCGGTCAGTAATACATCTATCTGTCTGCTTTGCAGGTCAACTGTTCCGCCGCCCGCAAAAACCGCCGTTTTGCCCGACATACGAACATTGTCGCAGATTACAAGACTGTCTTTCAAATAGGCGCTGACGCGGGCATCGCTGAAAACGTAATCCATCGGCCTGCGAAGCTGTACCGCCGCGAGAACCTTGCCCATCAGCGACTCTGTCCCCAGCCGCATTTGCGAGCCGTGTATTTCAAGCTGCCCGTCCAAAGAAGACCCCAATACCCCGGCCATATCCAGCGAACCTTCAACTTGCCCTGAAATTTTTTGTTCCGGCCTTGTCTGCAAGTCAGTCGCCAACAGGCCTTCCAGTTGGACGTTTTCAAAAGCAAGGCCAAGCTGATAGCCGATACTGCCGGGCTGCGGAGATTGCAGAACCAGACTGCCCAGAAGATTGCCGCTAAAACAGGTGCCGGTAAAATCACGGCAAACAATCTGTCTGCTGTTGGGGTCAAAAACAACAGGGAGATTGACATTTTGAAACCGTCGCCCCATCACATCAAAGACTTCCGCGCGCACGGCGCCATGCAGTCGGCTCAATCCCCCATCGAGACAGTACCGGCCGGAAAGTTCCATCATTGCCTTAACATTGCTCACCGCGCCTGCGACGCCGAATTTTCCATCGTCAATGCCGGCGGAACCGTCAAAAATAATACCGGCCGGCTGACCCGCTGCGTTTTCAAACGTAAGATTTCGCAGGTTGACGCCGGCTCTGCCGCCGGGCCGAACGGACGCATAAATCTGCCTTAACGGCTCCGGCAAAAGTGATTGGAACTTCTCATCGAGCGACAGATTATTAAGAACAAAATTTTTCATCACAATGCGCTCATCGTCAACAGCGACAAGACCCGACTCAACAGTCGCCGATTTTGCGGACCCCCAATGAATAGTGTTATTTCCGAAGGCTATTTCAATCCGGTTGTCAGGACAGTAGGCCGTCGGCATATTGTCTGACCATTTTGCGTTGACATCAACGCATCCTTCCATCCGGAAGCCGGAGAGAAGCTGCGGCGCAAGCGGTTTTACAGTTTCGATAAAATTCGGGTCAGGCCGGATGCCCTGCGCCTTAAGGCTGATACAGTGTCCTGTC
>JBGSSG010000162.1:0-5510 GCA_041737185.1 Anaerohalosphaeraceae bacterium | reverse complement strand
GAAATCCCCGTGAACATCCCACAAACCGGATTTGGGAAATACAGCCTTGCCTTCCACCTCGACCGGCCCGGTGTATTCGGCGTCCATTCCCCAGTGGGCGATGTCGAAGTGGTGTGCGCCCCAGCCGGTAATCATTCCCGCGCCGAACTGTTCGCATCGCAGCCAGCCCGGCCGGTCATAGCTGTTCTGGGGATGTACTCTTTTTTCGGTGTAATAGACCAGCGGCGTCGAGCCCAGCCACATATCATAGTCCAGATTCGCGGGAACGGGCATTTCCGGCTCGTTGCCGCAGCCGGGGTCTGTCCCTATCCCGATTTTGATGTTTTTAATTTCGCCTATCCTGCCGTTGCGGACAAGCTCGCAGGCACGTTTGAACTGCGGCCATGGGTTTACCGAGCGCTGCTGGCTGCCAATCTGGAAGATTCTGCCGGTGCGGTGTATCACATCACTCATCATCCTGCCTTCGGCAACGGTAAGCGAAGCGGGTTTTTGCAGATAAATGTCTTTGCCGGCAAGGGCCGCTTCAATCGCAGTCTGGGCGTGCCAATGGTCGGGCGTGGAGATAATCACCGCGTCAATGGACTTGTCCTCTATTATCCTGCGGTAGTCCTGATAGACCTTTACGTCAATATAGCCGGGCTTGCCTTTTTGTTTTTCGTAACAGCTTTCAATCCACTGTTTGCCGTTTTTTGCGCGTTTGATGTCCGTATCAGCCACGGCAACGACCCGGCAGATGTCATGTTTTATGATTTCGGGCAAGTCGTGGTCTTGTGCGATACGTCCAAAGCCAATCTGGCCGATGTTGATTTTGCCGCTCGGTGCGGATTTTCCTATTGCCGATGAACTGACGATTGTCGGTATGCCGAACAGGCCCGCGGCCGCGGCAGCCGTGCCTTTAAGAAATTCTCTTCGTTTCATTTTTCTTCTCCCTTTGGGGTTTTGACTTTTTCGGTATCCGCTGTGTTTTTGTCCATCGCCCAGCGTAGGCCCCCTTGAAGGTGTTTGACAAAGTTGGGATCCTTGTAATCTTTGGGGTCGTGCCCAAGCGCGGTGTACCACTCCCTGCCGCCGTCGAACGTATGGCACCAGCACAGCGGGAAGTACCGGCCGAAAACATCGCCCGGGTATTCTTTCATTTTGTCGTCTGTGAGCGTGGCCAGGTCTGCCGCCAGCAGAATATGAATATCGGGATTCAGATTGTTCATAAAATAACATTCGTCCTCCCATTTCCACACCTCGCCCAGAAAATCGGTGGACGGATGTTTGCCGTCGATGACCTTAATATCAAACTTCTGGAATTCCGGATGCCGGACGAATTTCCCGCCCAGACAGGCCCAGAACCACGGCCAGTTGCGTTCCGAGCCGCAGACCGAATGTATGCCCACAAATCCCCCGCCTTTGTGAATGTAGTCCTGAAATACCTTTTTTTGTTCTTCGTTGTCAAAAGTTTCGTTGTTGGTGTTCGAGAAGACCAGCACGTCGAAGGCGCGGATTTTTTCTTCGGTGAAGACCGATGCGTCATCTGTCGCTTCATACGTCCAGCCGTTGTCGTCGCAGATTTTTTTCAGACACTCGACGCTGGCAGGGATATTCTCGTGGATATACCCCTTGCCGTTTTTTGTGTAGATAAGGACGTGTCCTTTGGCAAAACAACTCGCGGCTGTCAGCAGCAGCAGCAGCGCACCGATGATGATTTTGGCCGGACCGATTATCTGTTGACCGTGATGACCGGCGGGTAAGCGTAATTTTTCCATAATTCCTCCGCTGTTTGTGAAGTTATTTTTCCGTCATAGACAATTATTCTGTACCGAAGCGAATACTCTTTTTCCGGCTCGAACTGCCAGCCTTTGATTCTAATCGGGCAGAACTCGAAGAACATATCGCCGTTGTCTTTGATAATATCTTCGGGCCAGACCCTCATTGGTTCGGGGTGTTCTCGGTTTGCCGGGTTGCTGATGAAAAGCGTTCCGCAGGAGCCTTCTTTGCCGTCGCCCCCGCTGATATCGCACCAGCGGGCGCGGGTTCCGTCGGCATCGTTTCTGGTTTTTCCTTCGGATGTCAGGACTAAGCAGTTTTGTTTGTTCCAGTTTGGGGTTGCCCGAAAGCCGATTCCGCCGCCGTAGCGGTATTGGGGCAGTTCAATCGTCTGGTTAGTGGCATTATGGAGAATGCTGGTATAATCGACCACCCACATCTGCCGGCCTTCTATATTACAGGCGAAGGTCCGCACGTCGAGGGTTTCGTTGATGGCGACCAAAGGCCCGTTCGGGGCGGTCAGGTCCAGATGTTCCTGTCTTGCCCGCAAACCTGCGAATACCGGCCCGCTGGTTGTGCCGAGCAGTCCTGCGAATCGCACCGTGCCTTGTCCCTCGGCCAGGTTCCAGAAATCAACTGCCCGTCCCTGCACGATTGTTTTTGTCCAGGGATTCCACAGGCCGTAATGATGATAGTGGTCTGCCGGCTGAATATGCGTAAGAATCGCCTGCCCGGGCGAATAGAGCGGATGTATGAAGCCGCTTCGCTGATAAAGCGGATTTTGGCCGGCAGGGGCGGGACAGGTCGCGTAATAGTAGCTTAGGATTTTTTTATCCCCGGCACATAGCGTAATCGCCTTATCATCCGTTCGGGCAGCCAGTGTATCCTGCGGGTTAGCTTTGTTTTCAAAGCTCAACTCCAAAACCGCTTTTTCATTCGGCTGGATTTCTCTGTCGGGGATAAACCACAACTTTGTGTTTTTGCCGGTTTCAATCTGGCAGGCAAGCGGGTGTTTGCTTTTTTGTTCGATACGATACAGGGTCGCTCTGCCGGCGTCGGGATTATAATTGAGGCCGTCGATATCGACTGAAAGCGGGGCAGCGGGTTGGCGGAAAGGACCATTTGTCAGCGCAAGGCGGATATTTTCAGCCGGTGAGAACTGAACCAGGCCGGCAATCATAAAACCCGCTATGGCCAAGAGTTTTGCCTGCATATTTCTCAAGTGAGGTAAGTTTTAATTTATTTGCCGCAAAGCCTCAAGCAGTACCCGCATATTTTCCGTAGAGACGCCGTCGGGCATCCCTCCGCCGCAGGAGAAGATAAGCCTGCTTTTGTCAGCCACAGGTTCCAACTCCGACTGGACGGCTGCGCGGATTTCCTCCCGTCCGCCCTGGGCAAGTACGTCCCTGCCGGGGAAATTCCCCACAAGAACAACCTTATTCTGCGTCCACTGTTTCATTTCCTTTATTGTATGCAGAAAACTGAAGTTGAACATATTTATTCCAAGCTCGGCAAGGTACGGGGCACAAACCCTGCCGTCGGCGTCGTTGTGAAAAAACCGTACCGACACATCCAGACAGCCGAAAATTTCCTTCAGATACGGCGATGCGAACTGCTCGAAATCCGTCTGGCCGCAAAAGCCGACTATGTCGTCGAGAATCAATATGCCGTCGATGGTGTCAAACGTCTTTTTCTGTAATCGCAGCCATTTTACCGTATATTCAACGACAATCTGAAGCAATTTATGGATTTTTTCAGGGTCTGTCCGCAGGGCGATAAGGAACTCCGTCGTGCCCATCAGGAACGATGCGATGTTAAGCGGCCCGCGGGCAACGGCAAACCGTATGTGATGACCAAGCTGTTCAATTGTTTTCCTATATCGGCAGAGCCTGCTTATGACGAACGGCCCCAGCCCGTCGGTTTCCGGACGGGGCACGGCGAGCCTGTCGATGTCTTCGATGCTGTGTATGACCTTCTCTGCAAACGGCAACTCGTTCTCGTGCCAGGAGCATTTTGACCCAAACGCCGACGGTTCCGTGCACATCCCGTACTCCGCCCAGAAGCCGGGCAGGAACATTACTTCGGGAAATGTTTCAACCGCCTTTTTGTTAGCCTGGAACCAAAGCTCGTCGCCGGCAAAATAATCCAGCGTCGATATCCCCGCCCAGCCCGGCAGCCAGGGACTGTCCACAATAAACCCGACAGGAATCGCCGACGGCGTTTTGCCCTGAATGATGTTATTTAGTTGTTCCCATTGGTCTTGTCGCATCAAAAGCTCGGTAAAAAAGTTTTATTTCGGACAAGCCATACTATAACCGCCTGCAGGGCAAAAATCAACGAAATCACATACCGCAATCAGGTTTGGTTAAGGTTTGTATCGATATGCCCAACCCTGGGCCATATAGGCAATATCTTCCACTTGTCCGTGGGGCGGATATTCTATGGCGTACGCATCTGTGTTTTGCGCAATCAGCTTATCGATTCGCGCCTTTGTGAACGCGTCCTTCCAGGCGTGCACTTCGCCGTGCCCGTCGCAGAACCCCAGCACACTGCTGTTGCCGTGATTGACCGCCATCGGTCCCCACCAGGCCCAATCGCCGCTGGTGTTTCCCGTGTATTCGGGTGCTCCCATCACGAAATGACCGGACATAGTCCAGTTTCTCGTCTCGGCGGTCTCAACAAATACGTATCGCATGGCAGGGGAGGTAATCTCGTCGAATTTTCTAATCTGCTTCCTATAATATTGCCAACTGCTTATCGGAGATCCATAGAGACAGTTTGCAATGGCAAATGTAACCAGTTTTTCCGTTCCGTCGTACTTGCTTTTCACGCGGTCTGCCGGGCAAGTGTAGGCATCCGGCGACTTCACATAAGGATCCAGCCGGCCTTTTTCAATACCCCGTATCTCATCTTCATCGGTTACCGGCGGATTGGCCTGGGTAATACTCAGAAGACTGCCGTTTATATCACGAGGCGTTCCAATCCATCCGACGTTATTTCCGCTGTCTTCTGTGCCGTCCATCTGGGCGCTCATTATCCAGCCGCCGCTATCTTCTTTGTACATAAACCACGCCAGAGAAAGATTTTTGGCGTTTGTCATGCAAACAATCGAGGCGGCCTTTTGTTTTGCCAGTCGCAAAGACGGGATGAGAATACCCAGCAACAGTGCGATAATCGCTATCACAACCAGCAATTCGATTAGGGTAAACGCGTTTGATGAGACTTTTCTCATTTTACATCTCCATTATACAGTCGCAAAATTGATATTCATTGCGATACTCTCAATAAGCAGGGCTTCCCCATACGGCCCGCTGCACACGCTGTATGTCCGGATTGCCCGGCTGCAGGGATTCAGGAAAGCCTCGCGCGTCCGGAGTGTCCATCTCGAAACATTTTTTGGCCAGGGCCACGGTGCGGGAATCCTCCCAGGACCAGTATTCGGAATGGCCGTCGGCAAATGAAAAAACATTTCCTCCCGCACCGTGCCGAATGGGCGTGGTATTCCACCAAGCCTCCCTATCGTTGTAAATCATCCAGCACGCATCCCAATCACGAACAAAATCGTCCAAAAAGACGATTTGGCCGCCGCTATGATTGATTTCATTGATTTTTGTTAATATTTTTCCGCCGTAGCTTTCAGCAATGAGGTTTCCATTCAGAGCGTGCGTCATACTGTAGGTGCGAAGCTCCTCTGGCTTGGCCACCGGACACCGGAATACCTCGGTGGTATTGAGATACGGGAACAAAAGACCTTT
>JBGSSG010000147.1:0-2209 GCA_041737185.1 Anaerohalosphaeraceae bacterium | reverse complement strand
GCCAGGGCTTCGGCCAGACGCTCGGCATAAATCGTCAGGCCCGACGCATGGGGGCGATAGTAGGTGAGAACGGTGAGGATTTTCATGTGCTAGTGGGCCGTGACAATTGTTTTTGACAGGGAAACAATCGCACCTGAAGGTGCGACTATACTAGGGACAATGACCCGAATTTGAAATGTCATGGCCTGGAGCATTTATAAAAATTACATTGCCATCACCTGTGTTGTGCGCTGAATGAGAATGTGCGGGTATGCATCGTCAAACGCATGGTTGCTTTTCAGCTGCGAAAATAGTACAGGCTTTAAAAAAGATTTTTATGTGCCCTCACCCAGTCAAACACCTGCTTCAGGCCTTTGTCTACATCATAGGCCGGCTTCCAGCCGAGCATTTTTCCGGCTTTGCGGATATCGGCTACAAATACTTTCTGGTCTCCCGGTCGCCAGGCGCCATACGCCACTGAAACAGGCTTGCCGAGCAATTTCTCCAGGCGCGGCCCGAACTCTGTCCAGACGGACATGGTGTTCCCGGGGCCGCCGCCCAGGTTGAAGATTTCTCCGGTAACCGTATCGATGTTCTGAACTGCCAGATCATAGGCATTGCATAAATCGAAAATATGCAGCAAATCTCGAATTTGCTTGCCATCTCCGTAAACGGTCACCGGACGCCCTGTTACAGCGGCGATGATAAACCAGGACACCCATCCCTGATCCTCCACGCCGAACTGGCGCGGGCCATAGATGCAGCTTTGGCGCAGGACAACCGAGCGCACGCCATAGATGCGGCTGTAATCCCGCACATACTGGTCGCCGGCGCCTTTGGAACAGCCATACGGTGAATGAAAATCGAGAGGCTGGGTTTCTGCAGCGCCAAACGGCAAATTCCTGTATTCCCAGCGGGTGGCGGTTTCCACAACTTCAACATCATCCATGGCGCCATATACTTTATTGGCGGACGCATAGAGGAAAATCGGATTTCGCTCATTCAGGCGTGCCGCTTCAAGCATATTGAGCGTTCCCAGGGCGTTGCTTTCAAAATCCTCGCGCGGACTTGCGACCGACGTGGTCACGGCGACCTGGCCGGCCAGATGAACGATCACGTCGGCTTCTCGCGCCGCCCGTGCAAGCCGGGCGGCATCACGCACGTCGCCCATAATCAGCTTGAACGCTTTTTCGCCATGGGTTTCGGTGAGCCACGTGATATTGCGCGGCGCCCCGGCCCGAGAAAGGTTGTCGTACACAGTGACGCTCTCGCCACGCTCAAGCAGGCGGGAGACATAATTTGAGCCAATGAAACCGGCGCCGCCCGTGACAAAATAGTTGCAAGACATATGCGCTCCTGGCTGGTAGTCGCTCCGTCGGGGGAGAGATTGAAGCTTCAGCAACCGCTGATGCAGCCCTGAATGTTTGCTGAAAACTCGCTTTGGGTGGGCTGAATATAAAATGAGGGTTGGTGTGTGTCAAGGCAAATGTCAGCGCAGTGCTTCAGAGGGGATGGGAGGGGGCAGACCGGGATGAGGATTTGCGATAGCTTATTGCGATTGTGGCGTTATGGCAATCGCACGCGCCAAAAGTCGTTTTCAGACGCTCAGGTACCTTTTGAAATTGTTCAGGGGGTTGAAATTTTAACACCATTTTTTTACCGGAGCAGATAACAATAATCGACAGCCATAGGATTACCGGGGAACTTTTGGTGAAGGCAGCCCGTGCGGTTCGAGCCAGTGGCATGCCGCCAGTGTCAGCCTGTCCGGCGAGAATATAGCACGGGCTAACGAATCAAAATTTCCCCGGCGCAAGCAGCTATACAATAACGTGCCATGACCGATATTCAATTCTGATCACGTCGCATCCCCGCTCCTGTCATACTGCAGCTTGATGACAAGGGTATCGCGGACATGAAATACAACTTCGCCCAGCTGAAGCAGCAAAGGAACATTAAGTTTTTTAAATTTCTTCCGCTCCCGCCTGCTGATTATTATATAGGCAGCCTTGTATTTGCCCAGAATTTGTTTAACGGACGCTGCATTGCCGCCTTCATAGACTGCTGCAATGTCTCGCGAGCGACGCGAAACCACGTCAAGCGATCCCCGCCAGAGCCATTCGTGAACGTTCCAGCCAAGAATCGTGGGAAGGCCCGTGGCCATTGCCATGATGCCGCTGTCGGTATAGCTGTCGCCGTCGGCTTCGACAATAACGGGCTGCCCCTGCACCGA
>JBGSSG010000133.1:0-4692 GCA_041737185.1 Anaerohalosphaeraceae bacterium | reverse complement strand
TCCCTTCCGGTGGGTACTTCCGCAGGTAACGATGCAGCCGGGCAAGTACCTTCTGGTCTGGGCGTCGGGCAAGGACCGTCGTCCCAATCAAAGTGAAAGACCAAACGGGATTATGCGCGAGGTCTATATGGGCATTACAGGCGGCAGCGTGAGTGATTTGACTAACCATCCGACCTTCCCCGACGACCCGACAAGCCAAAACCTGGTTACAAATTATTTTGAGGCCCCGACGAATATCGCAGACGACTACGGCCAGAGGATGCATGGCTATATCAAGGCCCCCGTAACCGGCAATTACAGATTCTGGCTCTCCGGCGATAACGGCTCCAGGCTTTATTTGAGCACGGACGATAATCCGGCTAATGCGGTTGAGATTGCCTCGGTGCCGGATGAGCAATGGAGCGATTATCCGCACCACTGGAATAAATTCACGTCCCAGCAATCCGCTCTGATTCCGTTGCAGGGAGGGCAGTACTACTACATTTGCGCGCTGATGAAGGAGTCTTATGGCGGCGACCACCTTGCGGTCAGGTGGCAACTGCCGGGCGGCACAATTGAAGAACCTATCCCGGCCAGCCGTCTTTACGTTGACGCCGCGGAACTGCACACCAATTTTTCCATCAGCGCGGACGGGGAACCGCTTCAGCTTACCGCTCCGGGCGGAACCGTCGTGGACTCCACATTGCCGAAAGAACTGATTTGCGATGTCTCTTATGGCAGGGCCACCGACGGCGGGGCTGGGTGGGTATATTTTGCCGAACCGACGCCCGGCACAGCGAACGGAAGCTCCACCGGCTACATCGGGATATTGGATGCTCCGCAGTTTTCGCAAACGTCCGGTTTCTATACGAGTCCTTTTGACTTGACCCTTAGTTCGGAAAATCCGGACGCGGACATTTATTACACATAGGACGGTTCGGCGCCGGATTCGGAGAATTTGTCCGGCACATCGTATGGGTATAAAAATCAGTACCCCGGAGGTGCGATGCTCTACCGTGAATATCGCAGCTTTTTGTATGAAAATGCGCTGACGATTGCCGAGCATCAGGTTCCGCTCAACAGCATCGCCGGTATCAATACAGAGAACAGCACCGCGTCAAGTACCCCGCAAAGCTGGTCTGTTGTCGAGGGAGACAATGGAGACGAGTTGGTGCAGAGTTCGCTGGCCACCAACGTTCGTCTGATGTTTGGCCAGACAAGCTGGACGAATTATGAATTTACCTGTCAGGCCCTTAAGAACGGAGGCAGTGAGGGGTTCCTGCTCTTTTTCCGGGCAAACGGCAATCGGTTGTACCTGGTCAATTTCGGAGGCTGGAGCAATACCCAGCATGCGGTGCAAAAGGGCTATGACGACGGCAGTTGGGTCATCTTCGAATCGCAGGCGGTTGGCGGCAGCGTCAACAGCGATGTGTGGTATGATGTTCGTGTCCGGTGTGAAGGCAATCATTTTCAATGCTGGCTGGGCGGAACAAAAATTTTTGATTTTACAGACGGGTTGGCTTATCTGTCCGGGCAGGTCGGACTTGGAACCTGGGCGACCCAGTCGCGCTACCGGAACATACAGGTCAAGACGCTTGGCGGCACGGTTCTGTACAGCGGAATGCCGACCCGAACATCCAACACCATGGTTGTTCGCGCGCGTGCCTGCAAAGAAGGGTACATCCCCTCGCCAACAGCGACAAATACGTATTTTGTGGACTCTGATATCGCGAACCGATACACAATGCCGGTTGTAAGTATTGCGGCACAGGAGCCGGACTTTTTCGGATACGAGCAGGGGATATACGTCGCCGGCAAAAACAGGGACGATATAAATGTGCCGAATTACACGCTTGAAGGCGACTTATGGGAAAGGCCGCTTAATGTTACATTTTTCGAACCTGACGGAACGGTTGGGTTTTCGCAGGATGCCGGCCACAGAATTCATGTCGGCTGGACACGGAATTTGGCTCAAAAGACGCTTCGCCTGTATGCCCGCGGCGGCTATGGCGAAAGCTATTTCACTTACCCGGTCTTCCCGGGCCTGCCGGTCGAGCAATTCAAACGAATGCTGCTCAGAAATTCCGGAAACGACTGGGGCAGCACGATGTTTCGAGACGCGATGATGCAGCGGCTGGTCGAACATCTGCCTCTCGACACGCAGGCATACAGGCCGGCGGTTCTTTACCTAAACGGAGAGTACTGGGGAATCAACAACCTTCAGGAACGATACGACAAATACTATCTGGAACAAAAGTACGGCGTTGACCCGGAAGCGGTGGATATACTCGAATATCTTCCGAATACGCAGCATTTGGTAAAAGATGGCGACTCGGCGCATTTTGACGAAACGCTCAGTTATATCGAGGCCAACGGCCTTTCCGCCCCGGATCAATATGATTATATAAAAACCCGCGTCGTTGTTTATAATTTTATAAATTACAAGTTTTCTTAAATTTAATTCAATAATACCGACTGGCCCGTAAAAAACAACGACTGGTGGCGAAAACGAACCAGCAGCTATGAGCCTTCCGCTCCTTATGGCCAAGACGGACGCTGGCGATGGATGTTGTTTGATACGGACTTCGGCTTTGGTCTTTCAGGCGATTATACGAGCAACACCCTGGCCTTTGCCACCGACGCAGGTCAAACAGGCTGGCCCAATCCGTACTGGACAACATATTTACTTCGAAAATTGCTGGAGAATGACTCCTTCAGGACGGACTTTATAAACCGATATGCGGATTTGCTCAACACAGCGTTTAAGCCCGCCCGTGTTGTCGGCGTTATCGATGATATGCAGGCCGGTATCGCCTCCGAAATGGCCGAACACATCCGGCGATGGGGCTCGCCCGGCAGCGTAGGCGACTGGCAGAATAATATCAATTGGATGCGTACCTTTGCCAACGAGCGTCCCGCGTACGCACGCAGTCATCTTCGCTCGCAATTTAGTCTGGGGGTGGACAGGCAGCTTACGCTGAATGTCTCCGGTCCCGAACAGGGCTATATCAGGGTGAACGCGACCGACATCAAGGCCTCTACGCCGGGAGTCAACCCCGTGCCCTATCCCTGGAGCGGCTTATATTTCCAGGGGGTTCCGGTCAAGGTTGCCGCCGTGGCGCAGCCGGGGTATCGGTTCTCGCATTGGGCCGGCCCGGAAGGCATTGACCCGTTTTCCCAAACGCTCACGCTTTCGCTGACAGGCGATGTTTCGCTTACCGCTAATTTTGAGGAAAAACCTGCTCCGGAGTTAGTACATTACTGGCACTTCAACAATTTGCCGAGCGGCACGATTTCCAGTGTGCCGGCGGATTATTCCGTTTTGGGCGACGCCGTGATTACCTATCCCGGTTCGGGCAGCGGGTATATGGATCGTATCAGCGACGGTACGGCCCTGAATGCGGCTCTTGGCGCAGCGCCGGGTTATGCCCTGCGAGTCAGAAATCCGTCCGATACACGGGAAATGTTCCTGACCATCCCGACAACCGGCTACGAAGATATCTGCTTGAGCTATGCCGTTAAACGCACGACTAATGGCGCTCAGGAGCAGAGTGTTTTCTACCGCACCGCGGCGCCTGGCGGCTGGACACAGTTGGGCCAGACCGTCATAATCACCGAAAATTACGAGCTGTTGAGCTTTGATTTCTCGGACATCGACGCATCCGACAACAATCCCGATTTTGCCGTGAAGATTCTGTTTGGCGGTTCCAACGCATCCGGAACGGAAGGCAACAACCGGTTTGACAATATCGCGGCCTGGGCGTCGCCTATCCGGTTTTTGGGCAGCCTCAATGATTTTATCGCGTGGTGGCTGACGACCGATTGCCAGCAGCACAACTACTGCGACTACGCCGACCTGAACCGCGACGGCCGGATGGATATCGAAGACTTCGCGATATTCGCAACCAAATGGCTGGACGAAAACTAATCCCGCTGCGCTGATTATTAAGGCGCCGCACGGCTTAAACGGCTGGCGATATGCCGCTGACGGTTTTTTGCGTTTTTTTTTATTCCGTTGCTTTCTCGGCCACGAGGTCTCCGACCTGGCTGGTGGAATAGCCCATTTTGCCCGCCGCCAGTGATTTGAGTTTGTTTGCGGTGACGAACTTGACGGACTCTTCGATTTTCGCCGCGGCCTTGCCTTCGCCGAGCGTTTCGAGCATCATCCCTGCCGCGCAAATAGCAGCCAGCGGATTGATGACGCCCTGACCGGTGTATTTGGGGGCGCTGCCGCCTATCGGCTCAAACATCGAGACGCCTTCGGGGTTGATATTGCCGCCTGCGGCGATGCCCATTCCGCCCTGCGTGATTGCGCCAAGGTCGGTGATGATGTCGCCAAAGAGATTGCCGGTTACCAGCACATCGAACCATTCCGGGCTTTTGACCATCCACATACAGGTTGCGTCAACGTGGTAATAATCCCTGCGTATATCCGGGTATTCCTTCTGGCCCATTTCGTGGAAGGCGCGTTCCCACAGGTCATAGATAAACGTCAGCACATTGGTTTTGCCGACTAAGGCCAGCGTGTTTTCTTTGCCTTTGCCGCGGGCCTTCTTGCCATTCTTTCTGGCGTATTCGAAGGCGTATTTTAAGGCGCGATCCACCTGAAACCGGGTATAGACTGCGGACTGTACCGCGACTTCATTGGGCGTGCCTTTCATAGTGATGCCGCCTGTGCCGGTGTATGCGTCGCCGGAGTTTTCGCGTACAACT
>JBGSSG010000003.1:0-12146 GCA_041737185.1 Anaerohalosphaeraceae bacterium | reverse complement strand
GGAATGTACGGTATCCACTCTTTTTACGCGATTGCTCCTCCTTCAGCCACCAGCATTCTCTCTATCGGCATTATAGAAGACACGCTGGCCCCTGTTGCCGGCCGGCCGGCTATAAGAAAAATTATGGAGGTCTGTCTTGCTTTTGATCAGTGTGTTGCAGACGAGTTTTGTGCCGCGGCTTTTTTACGTTCCGTCATCGACCAGATTGAACAGCCCAGACTGCTGACGGATTGACGCCGACGGTGCAATCGTTGAACCCGACGGCAAAAAGAAGTGAATAATCCCTGAATGTTTTTTGAACGAGCAAAAAAATTTCTTCCCGCGGACGATTTTCTGTTGACAAAAAAAGAAAAAAAAGGAAAATGAGAATAAAATTGCAAGTGAAAGATTGTTAATCATACAATCTTTTGGATAAAGGTTGCTTCTCCGCCATCCACGAAGCAGCCTTTTTTGTTTGCTCCCCGCGATTCCCCTCAACTCATTTTTCAGGACGCCTGTCCGGTCGTTTCTGTCTGTCGGATTGCCGGCTCGGCGGTCGTACCCGTATGCAGGTATTCGGCGAGGGCCTGATAATCAAAGGCTCCATTGCAGGAAGGTTCATATTCAAAAATCGTTTTGCCGTAGCTGGGGGCCTCGGCCAGTTTGATATTTCTGCGGATTTGCACCGGCGCTAATTTTGCCCCGGCCCAGGGACAATTCTGTTCTCGCGAGCTCTGCAGAAACTTTTCGATATCGGCCTTGACTTCGCCCGCCAGGCTTATCCGGCTGTCAAACATGCACATCAAAATTGACGATACACGCAGCGAAGGATTAATCCGGCCGTTGATAAGGGCGATTGTCCCAAGCAGCCGGCTAAGTCCCTGCAGCGCAAGAAAATGCGGCTGAATCGGGATTACCACCTCATCGACCGCCGCCAGCGCATTTAACGTCAATAAACCCAGCGAAGGCGGACAGTCAACAAAAACATAATCGAAATGCTCCCCGATTGATTCAACCGCCCTGCTCAGAACCGTTTCTCTGCCCACCTCATTGACAAGCTCCATCTCGGCGCTGACCAGGTCAACTCCGGCCGGCAGAAGCCACAGGTTTGGACGAACCAGCCGGACCACGCTTCCCAGTTCCGCCGAACCGGTCAGCACCCTGTACGCCCCTGAGTCGGCCTGCTCGGCGTCCCAGCCAAGATGTATTGTCAGATGCGCCTGCGGATCCATGTCGATTGCCAGAACGCGAAGATTTTTTTTCGCCAGCGCAGCGGCTACATTGACCACCGTGGTGGTTTTGCCCACGCCTCCCTTCTGGTTGAGAACCGCTATCCTTCGCATAAATCACCCGGCTCGATTTTTTGAGTCTGCTGTTTGAGTTGTCTCATTACCGCGTCCAGTACGCCGTTGACAAATCTCGGCGACTGTTCGGAGCTGTACTTCTTGGCAAGTTCAATCGCCTCGTTTATAACCACCTTGTCCGGAATATCGGGGCAGTATTTCAACTGATAGACCGCCAGCCGGAGAATACAACGGTCCACCTGCGACATTCTCGATAAAGACCATTTCGTCGCCGCCTGGCCGATACGCTCGTCGCAATCCTCAACGCTTTCCCACGCCCCGCTTGTCCATCGCTCAGCCAACTCAATTACCGTCGAGTCTTCCGTCTGTTCACGAAAAAACCGGCCCATCCACGGCAAAGCGTCCCCGCCCTGTACATCAAGCTGACACATCGCCTGCATCGCAAGCTCGCGGGCCTGGGTTCTTCTGTCCACTGTCGGACTGTTCATAGCGATACCATTATTGACTTTTCTTTGTGCCCCAAAACGACCGAATCAGCGGCTCTGCCTACTTGATTTTTCCCAGCAGGTCTGCCATTTCCATCGCAGCAAGGGCCGCGTTGGCGCCCGCATTGCCCTGCTTTGTCCCGGCTCGTTCAATGGCCTGTTCAATGCTTTCACAGGTAAGTATCCCGAAAATCGCCGGCACGGACGTCTCAAAGTTGACCTGGCTTATCCCTCGTGATATCTGCTGACAGACGTAGTCATAATGACTTGTCTGGCCGCGGATGACCGCACCAAGACAGATTACCGCGCAGTATTTGCCGCTTTGCGCAAGCTTCCTGGCCGCCAGGCTGATTTCTATTGTGCCCGGCACCCAGACAGCGGTGATTTGCTCATCAGCGGCTCCGTGACGCTGCAAACAGTCAATCGCCCCGCTAAGCAGTCTGCCCGTGATAAACTCATTAAACCGGCTGACCACAATCGCGTACTGACCCGCCCCCGCAACCATATTGCCTTTGATTTCTCTGACCATATCATTTAGCTCCAAAGTTACGATTTCCCGCTTTTTTCCGCTCGACCAATTGTGCCGAACCCGTATTGTCTTATCGGACCAGAAACTTACATTTTCCAAAAATACCATATCATTGTAATGCTCCTGCCGAATCAGGCTATCTTAAGCTTTGCTATTGTAAGAGCTTAAGCCCGCTAATTCCAGAAAATTCTTTCCCTAAAATCCCGCCCCTGCTGTATCAAATAACTCCCAAAGTCGCCGCTGCCCTGTGTCGATACCAGCCCTGAAGGTCTAACTAAATGCATAACCGTCAGGCGTGTGGTTTAACAAGACCGCCGACAGGATACTGAAATGACCGATTCGGCATATTTTTCGGACGACCAGTCCCCTAACGACTGGGACCAGGCTGAGCAGCTTGCTGTCGAGGCTTATGAGCTGTATGAGACAGGCAAGACAGAGCAGGCTATGGAAAAACTGGCCCAGGCCCTCGAACTGAATCCCGGCTGCGGCGCCTGGTTTTTCAATATGGGCCTTACGATGGACGCCCTTGAAAAGCACGAACAGGCCGTCGAATGCTATAAAAAGGCCCTCTCGCTGAACCCCGATGATGTGGAAATACTCAATTCGCTCGCTGTGGATTACACACGCACCGGCCAGTATGACCTTGCCGTTTCCACTTATGAACAAATTGAAAGTCTGGACACTTCTTTCGAACCGGCATACTGCAATCGCATCATCACTTACACCGAGATGGGCCTGCACGAAAAGGCCGAGCAGATGTTCTACTTAGCCCAGCAGATTGACCCGGACTGCCCACTCTGTTTCTACAATATAGGCAACTCGCTTTTCAGCCGGGGCCTGTACGCCCGCGCAATCTGGTGCTGGGAAAAGACCGCAGGTCTTGAGCCGACTCATCCGCAGATTTACTACCGCATCGCACAGGCCTGCTGGGCGGAAGGAAAATTTGAGCAGGCCGCGGATGCTTTTTTCAAGGAGCTGCGCGCAAGGCCCGGCGACGTTGATGTCCTTCTGGATTTCGGCATCTTTCTTATTGAGACAGGCCAATCCCAATCGGCGCGTGAAAAATTTCGCCGGATACTCGAACTGGAACCGAATTTTGCGCCCGCGATGTTTTATCTTGGCGAGATGGAACGTCTCGAAGGCCGACTCGACCAGGCCGTCCAGTGGTACGGCAATGCCGTCGAGAACGACCGGACACTGCCCGGCCCGCGGTTTCGGCTCGGACAAATCCTGCTCTGGAAAGGCCAGACCGAGGCCGCCAGACAGCACCTCCGGCAGGAACTGGCGATTGTCAGCCAGGATAAAGAAATCCTGGTTTCGCTTGGAAAAATGTTTCTAAGCCTAAAGGAATTCGACTGTGCCCTGAACAGCTTTTTACGAGCCGTCGATGCCGACCCGTCCAACCCGGATGCTTTTTATGGAATGGCTCTTGTCCTGCTTGCCAGAGACGACCGACAGGGAGCCTTGCAGTTCCTCGAACACGCGATGAGCCTGGAAACACAAGACCCCCAGCCTTATCTGCTGGCCGCGATGATTCATTATCGGTATGGCCGACTTTGCCTTGCCGGACATCTGGTTGGGACCGCCGTAAAGTTAGCCCCAAAACGTATAGACCTGCGATGGTGGAAACTCAAAATCGCAGTAAGCAGACTAAAAGAACGATTAGCCGCAGGTTTGCACCTCAAATAGAAAATCTCCCTTTTTCCTGTTCCACTGTTCCACTCTCTCGCGCAGCCCCGCCTGCTCCAGCGATTCGTTAATCCTCCCCAATTTCCTCCAGCGTCATTGTTCCCATCGGCGGCAGCGCCTTGCCCATACAACCCTCTAACGAACCCCGTATCCCGGCGACATTATTCAACACCGTCTCGATTTGCTTTTCCCGGCTTTTCCAAATCTTTTCCATCGCACGCTTTTCGCTATCCAAATTCGCCGGAACGCTTACAGATTATTTAGAAAGTACTAGACAACCTACCGGCATATCATGCCAAGCTTGTTTTTTCTGCGTCACCGCAACCATTAAACAGTCCACTATATTCAGTACTGGCACGGCAAACAAAAGTATTTTTAAAAAATATCTTCCGGACGCCTTCCCAATTCCAATGCGTTTTCCATGTTCATCTGTTACATATATTTCCAGCAACATCTTTCCAAGCGTTCCTCGACATGGAGAACTTTCCATAATGGCGTAGTATAACCACCAAAGAATAACGCTGACAAAATACCATACAAAATACCCCATAAACCTTCCTATTATCATCGCCATGAAAGCATCCTCTTCGGCTACCGGAATAGAAAGGGCGGCAAAGGTAACGCCAAAACCATAAACCAAAATCACAAATAACATCAAATTGACAAATAGAATTACTAAACAATCGACTATTGTTGCGACAACACGTTTCCAGAAGCCAGCAAATTTGATTGCATCATATACAGAACGATCCTCTGCATAACCCGATTTGCCTTCCATCGTCGAGATATTTTTCACATTATTACCATACGTGTCTGCCCCATATTTTTGTTGTTCGCTTCCACAGTCTTTTGTCTGAGTTATTAGATAATCTTTGAATTCGGATTGAGTCCTCTCGAGTTCCGAATAAATGTGAGATTTATTTTTTAACTTGAGACCTTGGAACCACTCAAACTCCTGTATAAGGATTTCCGGATTAATTGAAATCGCTTTCTGAAAGAACTTGATAGCATTGTTATCTTTATTGATGTCCGTATAAATTTTGCCAATTTCAAAGTAGGCTGTCGCCTGAACCTCTTTGTCATTTCTTGATATTTCAAGCAGTCTCTTGAGAAGAGCCAATGCCTTTTCAATATCTCCCCGTTTATAATTTTGTCGGGACTGATTCAACAATGTTATAAATGATGAATCCATTTTCTACCTCCCTTTATTTTTCTTCTTCTTTCGATATCTCAGGACGTTTTGTTTCACCTACAATAGCACTGAACACTTCCTCTTTTGATAATGTTGATTTTTCGATTGCATCTCTGATACTGTCGTTATCCTTACCAGGAACCGCCAGCTTATTTTTACCTATAATACGTCGTTTATAATAATCCAAAATTTTAGGCTTAAAATGAAGCAGCAATCTTTTCTGGATTTCATCGGTCGCATTCTTCGCTTTCGTATCATAATTATTCAGGGCATCAATGAATACCTTCGTCTCATTCTCGCCTTTAGACAGATCATCTTCAAATCTCCTGATATCCGTTGCAAAGTATTTTAGTGTATTGAATCTATCAATATAGTCATTTGTCAACTTTTCAAGATTTTTTGTTGTTTCTAAAATCTCTTCCGCCTTTTCCCTGTCATTACTAATAGGCGAATTCTTGGCATTAGCCAAAGAAGGCTCATTTTGGACCCCTTGGATATCACGCTTTAATTTATTAAGCCATTGAATATTCTGGTCGGCTTTGATTAAAAATTGATTGGGATCAGCAGAACTAATTTGATTAGGATCCATAATCGCATATTGATTGGGGTCGTTCTGCGACAACTTGGTTCTGATATCATTGATTTTGTTTTTAATCTCAATAAGGTATTTTTCGTGCCCTGTCAACCACACTTTTATTTTTTTGAGAGAGTCATCAGTCTTTTTTAATAGTAAATCATTGAGTTCAAGTTCTGATAAATAAGATTTCAGTTTTTCCTTTATCGAGAGCACTATTGATATTTCTGTTTGATTAGGATAAATAGTTATTTCTTTGTCAAGAATTGGTTCTATCTGTTTTAACAGATTATTAACCTCTCCATATTTTTGACCTTCAGATTTAGCATCAACCTTCCATTTTTTTAACAAAGACATTGTTTTGCCTAATTCTGCATTCGGTTTTTTAGAGGTAATCTTTTGGATTTGCTCGATGAGTATAGTCGCGTCCTTTTCTTTTTGTTCCCGAGTCGACAGATCTCCAGAAATATTGTGGTTCTCGTTCAAAAAAGAGGTCGCTTCTGTGATAATCTGCCCGACCATTTTTTTATATTGCAAATCCCAAATTCTTAGGGAAATAAAGATTATCCCCAAGATACCAAGTACAGAAGCAACACAGATAATTATTATTGCAGTTTTATTTGTTTCTCTATGGCCGTCATGCCAGTCGCTCCGTTCAGTATACAAAGGTGCTCGGCGAGTAACAGAATTGTTATATGGGGCCACGGTTGCCGAACGTCCACGAAGAGCATGTTTTGACAAACAAAGCAAAGATGCTTGAAAGCTATCGCTAAGAACACGGTACCCACATGTAAATTTTTCTTTTAGTTTATCAGGCAGCAGACGGTTGACCCACCTGATAGTCTGCAATGAGCATAAGGATTCATCCAAAATTAATGATTGATCCGTACTCATAAGCTTTGAGATAATAGCATTGACCTCCATTTTTATCTCATCGGGTACCGAGGACGGGTCAATAGCTACTGAAATCTCGGACTTTTCCTCGTCTCTCCATAATGTAGGATGATCCAAAAGTGGTTGAATATCACAGTCCAATTGATTAATCCAGCCATCTCTGTCGATAAGAATGCTATGAAATAAAAAAGTTATCCGGCCATATTCATCATCAGCGCCTTCAAATACCTTTGTAATCGCCCAACGGCCAGACTTCAGTTTTCTTATCAAATAGGCCGGGTGGTTATGCAAAGATGAAATGTAACCCGAATCATTTGTTTGGCCAAAAGAGAAGCTTTCCAACTCAGCGCTCTCAGAATCCGTAACATTATCCGATCTGAATTGTGTCTGATAACCCTTTAGGCTTGCAAAAATATGATGAGAAACTTTGATTTTCATGATAGACGTTATTTGAAGTTGTCAAATAAATCTTCCCAGAGTATTCTGCCACAGGTTATGCCACACGGTTGAAGGTAATATCCTAACCGTAATATAAATAAGTAATAGAAAAACAACCGTAAAAGCAATTGTAATAAGAAGAGTATTTCTTAACTCTTTCGCTTTCTGTTCCTTATCAATTTTTGTGATATATTGATGATACTTGGCCTTTTTTCTCTGTTCTAACAGTTTGTTCTCACGATTTTGGATTTTTTCCAGACAATACAACAGTGGCTCTTCGATTTCAATGAAAGAGTTCTTGTCGCCTTTCAGGCTTGTAAACGCCGACAAACAGCACCCTTTGATCCCATGGACGTCACGGAGCAGTGTTGACAGATGTTTTACAATAAACTCTTTTGTTCCCCCGTGTTTTTTTATAATCGAATAATTTTTATCTGCTTTCGTCAGAACCAATACTATCGGAATATCTTTCCCATCGGGCCAATTTTGTATGCGATTGATCGCCTGTAACAATCCATAATCATTATCAATCTTTGAATGGAAATCGCCGTCTACTATATGCTCTGGGTCAACTAAGACAATTAATGCCTGAGCATGATCGATATGGTCAAGCAAAATCGTCGTTTCTTTTGACTCAACATCCTTGACAAACGCATTTGTAAATAATTCACCCGGATAATCTAACGCAACTATCATTTTTTTCTGTTCATTGTAGGATAATTCGAGAATATTTTCTGAAATACCCTGAGTTGCCGGCGGCCATTTATTGGCCTTTAGGTCTTCAGCAACCTTTATGAACTCCACATGACTCGCTCCCTTTAATGCTTTAAGTCTTAATGGTCCTGATGAATTCCATAGTTGGCTGTACAACACAGACAGATAGACCGTCTTGCCTGAAGATCTCCGACCTAGGATAACGATTCTGTCTCGGGTATATGACTCCTCGTTCAAGAAAAAATCGTCGCTTAGGGCATCGGTTGAATTTATCATAATCACCTCGATTTCAAACCCTGCTTGCTATCGGTTTTTTTCTCCACATCATAAGCACTTAAAAGTCTGTCTTTGAGGTCAACAATCTGCCCTTGTAGTTGTGCATTGTTTTGAATGAGTTCTTCTTTTTGAGTTTGCAGATTTTCTTTTTGAGTTTGTAAAACTGTAATCTGTTGAGCCATTTTAGTTTTGGCGTTGACAAGTTTCTCCATTTCCCTATTTTGTGGCAACGTAAATAGAGACCCCAAAAGAAATCCTATAATGCCCACTATAGCTCCTGATACTACGGCAACTGCAATTTTTGGCATTGTTCATCCTTCCTAAAAACGGTTATCGTTGTTATATATAATGAGCTAAGCATAAAACATTGTAGCACAATTCCTTACTTTGGATATCACTTTCTTTGTCGCTAACTACTAAAAGTTAATAGTCAACAGTTCCTTTTCCCCCGTTTTTCAATCTTCTTTTCCTTCCGCTCTTAAAATAGAAAATCGAAACTTGTCCGCCTTAGGCGGATTGAAAATAGAAAATGAGTACTCTGTTCGCTAACCGGCACATCGCTATTCCGCGAAAATGTTTTTTAGTAGAAGCCGTATTCAAAAGCAGCTTCATACATAGCCACAATATTTTCTGCGGGAACACCTGCCTGAATATTGTGGATATTGTTAAAGATATAACCGCCGCCCGGTTTGAATATTTCCAGATTTTTACGAACTTCTTCTTTAACCTCTTTGGGGTTGGCAAAAGGAAGAATATGCTGGGAGTCGATGCCTCCGCCCCAGAATACGAGTTTGTCGCCAAAATCTTGTTTTAGCCTGACCGGGTCCATCTCAGCCGCGCTGATTTGGACCGGATTGAGGATATCAACGCCATTGTCTATCAATTCTGGAATATAAGTCCTGCAGCCTCCGCAGGTGTGATACCAGATTTTTGCATTAGTCATTGACTTGATGTGCTGAACAAGGGCCTTTTGGCGCGGTTTTACTATTTTCTTGTAGAACGTCGGATTAAAGAGAGGACCGTGCTGGCCGGCAAGGTCGTCTCCAATCATAACAATGTCAACAAGGTCGCCGATACTCTTCATAAAACCGGTGTAGTAGTCCGTCCAGTATTTGAGCGTCTTATCAAGCATGGCTTCGCAGAACTCCGGATTCTGAAGCATATCCATAAACCATTGTTCGAGGCCGCGCATATACCAGCAGTACTCATAAACCACACCCCCGATGCCGGTGCATATCGCATACGGCGTTTTATTTCGCATTTCGGAAACTTGTTTCCGAAGGCCGGTAAAGCGCGTCGCGTCGGCGCCGTTGGGAAACGGATAATCTGCGAGCGACTCTATGGTTGCATCTGACAGTGGATGATGAGAAATATCCATATAGAGCGGCTCATCGTCCGGCATTGACCAGACGACGCCGAATTCATCTTTCAGGTCATGCCAGAGACGTCCCTGCCGCTTATTGACCCTGATACTTCCATCGAAACCGTCCGGCGACTTGGCGCAAACGTACCGGGTGTCCACATGAAACCGCTGGAGTACGTTTTCGCTGGGCCTGGCAAGCTGCTGAACCGAATCGAGAATCTGTATCTCCTCGTCCAGCCCCATGTATTTCAGCAATTCCTCGTATGCTCTTTTATGAATGCCGGTCTGAAATCCGCCAAGATCGATTGGTACTCTATCCGGCTCACGGTGACCAACGGTTCTCAAAACTCGCTGACGTGAAGTCATCGATTCATTCATCGTATTTCCTTTCCGGTTTCGGGTTAGATTATCAGGACTCCACTTCGGCCGATATTCTATCAGAAGCGTCAGATTAAGTCTTGGCTATTCCAGCAAAAAATCGACGCGGAAGTTTGCTGTGCAGAATATCTTGTAGATAAAACGACACTGTAGCAAGGATACAGGTAAACTGTCAGGGCCAAACTTGCCTGGCTTCGTCCCAATGCAGCCATAGCTGTCAAAAACGAAAGTCAGGCCGGTTATATCCGGAAAACACTAAGCGATGATAAATAAAGCTACACATAACATCCTGAGTCACACCGAGTTAAGAAGATATTGCCCGGTTATCCTGCTACAGTCTCAATTTTTATCTCCTTTTTCCATAATAACTTACAATTTTTCACCCCTTAAAAAACATCCGTTTTTCGGCAAATTTATGCATCACCTCCGCGTTATCCCCGACAGATTTTTCCTAATGCATTAGGTTTATTGACGAGTGGACACTATAGACTGACCCCGGAGGTCAATTTGCGGTATTTAACCAGAATAAAGCCCTTTTCGCAAAGGGAATGGCGCATTTTTGCGGAGTGATTATTTCTGTTTCGAGGCTTTATCATTATCCCCAAACTGTGTATAATCCCCCAGGTTTATGTAAAAACAGATTGACGAGGACAATAATATGGAAATCACAAGGTGGATGAGTATTACGGTATTGGTTTTGGCGTTTTTGCCGGCAGGCTGTGGCGAAAAGGTTCCGCAGGGCAAATATACAGTTGAGCAGATGGAAAGCATCCCGGTTGCCAACAGGGAGGATTTGCCTGCCCCGACCGGGGGGATGACCCTCAACATAGGCTCTGAGACGATTACCATTGATGAGATACTCGGGCAGATTGGCGAGCAGTTCGAGCCGCTTGCCAAACAGAATAACTACGATCTTTTCAGGTCGAGGGTGCTTCCGGCGGTCCGCCAGTCTCTCAGCAGCAGGATTACGGATATCCTGCTCTATCAGGAGGCCAAGAAAAAGGCTCCCGAAAACATTGACAATGTCCTGGATGACGCTGTGGAAAAGGAAGTCAACCGGTTTATCGCCGCGTACGGGAATAACTATGCCCTTGTTGAAATCGCTCTTAAGGAGCAGGGGATGGACTGGAAGAGGTTTCGTGATTACCAGCGCAGGCTGATTCTGACGCAGTCATATCTGTCGAGCGAATTCACGGAGAAAAGACCCGTTTCACATCGCCAGATGCTTGACTACTACAACAGCCGCCAAAAACAGTTCTGCTGGCCCGGCACAATACAGTTTCGCCTGATAGAGCTTGACCCCGCAAAGCTGCCGGCGGAAATGATTGGCGAAGACCAGGCCCCCGAAACCGCAGCGGTGCGGATTTCACTGGAGTTGATGAAACGTCTCCGCGACGGAGAGGATTTTGCCGCGATTGCAGAAAAATATTCCACAGGCCCCCTTGCCTCAAGCGGCGGCCTGTGGCAGCCGATTACCATAGGCAGCGATTCCCTTGCGGCGCCTTACGACATCCTTGAAAAACAGGCGATGCTGCTTGAAACCGGAAAAATCAGAGGGCCGATTGAGGCTCAGGGGCGGATATTTATCATCAAACTCGAACAAAAGAAGGAAGCTGGCTGCAAAGAATTCGCCGATGTACAAAACGGCATCGAGCAGATGATGCAGTTTGAATTCCGCAAGGGACAGTATGAACAGCTTATGGACAAGCTGATGGCCCGGGCCGACCAGCTTGAGGTCGGCAGCTTCGCCGAGGCCTGTGTCTCGGCAGGGTATGAAAAATGGAAAGCAAATTGAACGGTATCGCCCACGGAATTGACCTTGTGGATTTTGGGCGGATTGAGCAGATGCTTAGCCGTCACGACGAGCATTTTCTCGAACGGGTGTTCACCGCGAGGGAGCGTGCCGACGCCGATGGCGTAAAAAATCGCATCGAAAAACTGGCCGGGCGTTTTGCCGCCAAAGAAGCGGTGATGAAGCTTATCGGCACAGGCTGGCGCGACGGCGTCGCCTGGACGGATATCGAGGTCGTCAATGACGTTCTCGGCCGGCCGCAGGTCGCGGTCTTTGGCAAAGTCAAAGAATGTGTCGAGGCCGCCGGCATCGGGCCGATTACACTGAGCATCACCCATACCTCGCAGTTCGCCATCGCTTCTGCCGTAGCGGTTTTGGGGGGAAATGAGCAAGGACGATTTTGATGTCATTGTAATCGGCGGGGGACACGCCGGGGCGGAGGCCGCCTGGGCTGCGTCACGGCTGGGTGCGAAGACTTTGCTTATCACGATGTCCAAAGACACCATCGCAAAGATGAGCTGCAATCCCGCAATCGGCGG
>JBGSSG010000380.1:0-4041 GCA_041737185.1 Anaerohalosphaeraceae bacterium | reverse complement strand
GCGGAGCTTGACGGCTGCACCGGCGGACAGGCCAGGCGGTTGGCCAAAGAACTGAAAAATCACAGGATGCGTCTTTGTTTATAATTTTTGGAGTATTTTATGGAACAGCCCAAGGCATTTGTTGTCGAACTGAATGAAAAGCCCGAATATCAGCGTCTTATGCAGGCACCAGCAACGCTGGGGTTAAAGGCGGGCAGGGTTTATCTTGAGCCGGGTAAGGAATGCGGGGTTCACAGCACCGAAGACAGAGAAGAACTGCTGGTTTTTCTTGCCGGACGGGGACAGGCGATAATCGGCCGGGAAAATCTTGCCGTCGGCAAAGGCAAAGTCTGCTATATCCCGCCGAGGACGGAGCACAATATAATCAATACGGGCGATGAGCCGATGGTTTATGTCTTTTGCGTTGTACCGATATAGGTAATTTGGTTTGCGCAGTCATTATTGTATCTGGTTTGACGTGTTTGTTCTGATTTTCTCTGCAAGCGGTTTCAACTGCGAAACGCTCATATAGTCACGTTTTTGGCCGAACTCATTCTCGTAATCGTATTGTTCGCCGAATTCCTTTTTGATATCGGCGTCTTTGTTGTTCGTAAATCCTGCGATGTAAATCCAGCCTCCATTCCTGTCGTCCCATTCCTTCAGGTTAGTGAAGTATTCATAGTTTCTCGCCTTCGCCACCTCATAGACAGCCATCATTATGAACATACTGTCGCCCACCGAGCTGCCTCTCTTTTGAAAAACGACCTTGATTTTGGAGGTGTTCCCGTTCCTTTCCAACTCTATGGCCTGCGCCGTACCCTCGGCGCCGCCATAATCCTTTGCGTCGATACGCACCAAAGACGCGTTTTTCTCGCTGGAACAGCCAATTACACCGAATGACGCCGCCAGAAGCAATGCCAACATGGTTTTTCCCATAAACACTCCTTTCTGCTATTATTTTTTAATGGCCAAAATTAGCGTTCAGCGGCAATCAGGCGTTCTTTGGGGCGAAGCGATGTTCGACGATGTCGCAGATGATGTGGTACGCCAGTTGGCCGATTTCCTGAACGGCGGCGGTAGGGGCTTCGATGCACAGGCACAGGTCGGAAAGTTTTTCAAGGGCGGAGTTTTTTTTGCCGGTAAATGAAATTACCTCTGCGCCGATTTGCCGGGCAAGTTCGGCGGCGGCGATGATGTTTTTTGACGTGCCGCTGGTTGATAATGCCCAGAGGATATCGCCTTTTTTGGCCAGGGCCTCGACCTGTCGTGCGAAGACCTGCTCAAATCCGTAGTCATTGCCGAGGGCGGTCAGGATTGCGGTATCGCCGGTAAGGGCCGTGGCGGGCAATCCCCTTCGTTCCCTTTTGAATCGGCCTACAAACTCGGCGGCGATGTGCTGGACATCCGCAGCGGAGCCGCCGTTGCCGCAAAGATAGATACAGTTGCCGTTTTCGATGCAGCCGATGACGGCCTGGGCGATTTTTTTTATGGTTTCGGCACCTGCCCGAAGCTGGTCCAGCGCTGCTCTGTGCTGTTCTATTGCCTGGCCAATCAGTTCGTCCATTGTTCAATCCTTCTCAATTGCCGAATACTCTAATATCGGGTCATCGATGTGTGCCGGTATGTTTTCCGCGTCCGCCGAACCGCCGGCGTCCTGCATCGTGTCTTTCGCCTCTCGGCGCTGCGTCAAGGTCGGGAGCCTGGCCAATCCAGACGGGCTGGATTTTATTTTTTCGTATGATATCCCGCAGGGACGAAAGCTCCGAAGGAACCATAAATGTAAGGGCCTTTCCCTTTCTGCCCATACGAGCGGTCCTGCCGGTGCGATGGGTGTATGCCAGGGGATCGCGGGGGAAGTCGTAATTGAATATGTGCGTTGTGTGCGAAAAATCCAGGCCCCTGCTTGCGATGTCGGTTGCGACCAGAAAGCGGATTTTCATTTCGCGAAATCGTCTAAAGAGGCTGGTGCGTCTGGACTGTTCAAGCCCGCCGTGGATTATTTCGACCGAGTCGAGTTTTTCGGCCAGGCGCTGATAAAGTTTTTCCGTATTGCGTCTGGAGTTGCAGAACATAATGGCCTGCGCGGGTTTTTCGGCGTCGATGTATTCGAGCAGGGTTTCGAGCCTGTGCTGCGGGCGGACAAGCTGAAAGAAATGTTCAAGCGACTCAGGGGAGATTTGCTCTGTGTTCAGTTCAAGAAGAACCGGGTCTTTGAGGAACTTCCGAGCCAGCGTTCTGACCTGCGGAAGCATAGTCGCGGAAAAAAGCATGGTCTGGTGCTGGTGGACAAGGCAGGAAAAGACAAACTCCATATCGGTAAGGAAGCCGAGTTTAAGCATCTCGTCGGCCTCGTCGAGCACGAACGTTTTGACATGCGACAGGCTCAGCGGCGTGTTGTAAAGCAAATCGATGAGTCTTCCCGGCGTTGCGACCAGAATCTGCACGCCGTGGGCGAGCTTTCCTATCTGCATATCTATCGGGACGCCGCCATATACGGCAAACGGCGCGACAGCAGTGTATTTTGCGATAGCCGCGATTTCAGCGACATACTGCAGAGCAAGTTCGCGAGTGGGCACGATAATAAGGGCCTGAACGTCTTTTTGCTGCGGATTGACGCGCTGGATAAGAGGAATTGCGCAAGCGGCGGTTTTGCCGGAGCCTGTCTCGGCGAGCGCGATAAGGTCCCTGCCGGCCTGTATGTGCGAAAAGGTCTGTTCCTGTATGGGCGTAAGGTCGAGGTATCCCATCTGGGCCAGAGCCTTTTGAATCTGCGGGTTCAGGTCAAGCTGTGAGAATCGCATTGGAGTATTTGGGGATTGGTTCATTTTTCAGCCTGTTGGGGCAACGGACGAATCCAGATGTTGCGGAAACGCGTCGGGTTGCCGTGGTCCTGCAGATGTATGGGCATCTTATCGGGATGCGGTTCGTACTTGGCCGGGATTTTATGAAACGTCGAGCCTTTGATTTCCCAGTGGTCCTGGATGAGCACGCCGTTGTGCAGGATGGTTACGGTGGCAGGCTTTACGACTTTTTGGCCATTGAATACCGGCGCGTGAAAAATTATGTCGTAAGACTGCCATTGTCCCGGAGCTTTGCAGGCGTTGACCAGCGGGGGATTCTGGCCGTAAATGGCGCCTGCCTGTCCGTCGGCGTATGTGGTATTGCCATACGAGTCGAGAAGTTGTACCTCATATTTATCCATCAGGAATACCCCGCTATTGCCGCATTCCTGTGAGACGCCTTTGACTTGTTCCGGCGTTGCCCATTCTATATGGAGTTGGCAGGAGCCGAAGGATTCTTTAGTGCGGATATCGCCGGTTTTTGCCGCGACTTCCACGAATCCATTTTCGACCTTCCATTTTGCCGGGCCGCCGTCTTTTGAGCTTTGCCAGGCGGATAAGTCCTTGCCGTCAAAGAGGATAACCGCGTCCGACGGCGGCTGGCCGCACTGGTCGGCTGGTACAACCACCGGAGGCAGGGGCCTTGTCGGGTCGTGAATCTGCCAGCGAGAACTTTTTTCCGCGGCACAGGCCAAAAGGCCCATCGGCAGGGTCGCGGCAAGGACGGCCAGGATGAGTCTTTTTGTATGTTTTAATTTCATAACCTTATCCTTTCCAAAGTATTATGTTCAAAAAGAAGTCTTAAGGCATTACATCTATTCTTAATTTCCGAATTTGTCATTTGCCGGCCATCGGGCAGGAACTGTTTGGACAGCCCGGACAGCCTGTTTTTGGCGGCAAGGCGGATTGTTTCACCTGAGCGGAAAAACCGGAAAACTGTTTTTCCATCCCGTCGCTGCCGCAAAACCGGCAGAGGGGAGCTTTTGAGGAAGCGTTTTTTACCAGTTTTTCCGTTATCCTGCCGCAGTCGCGGCATTTGTATTCGAATATGGGCATTGTTACAATTTTAACTTAGACTGTCTTCAGGATTTTTTTAAAATAAGCGATTACCGGCCGGATTGCAACATTAAATCGAGTAAGGCTTATGCGGTTTGACGCAGGAACGGGCTGTGATATAACGGTTGAGAGGCAGTACTATGAATATCCGTACAATTAACATTCC
>JBGSSG010000351.1:0-3905 GCA_041737185.1 Anaerohalosphaeraceae bacterium | reverse complement strand
CAGGTCTCGACCAGACCGCAGGAGCCGCAGGGACCGAAAAACCCGAAACCATTGACTATACCACCGACTGGATTATGGTCGATATCGTTCAAACCGCCGACTGGGCGCAAAGAACCGGCACCGCCCGACGCTCATACGCAGAAATGCTCTATACCATTGACGGCCTGACGCTGCTCACCGTACCCGTCGGAAAACAAAACTGGCCAAAAGAAATGCGGAAAGATTACGACGACATAAAACAGGCTCAGCAGAAGGAACTGACGCCTTTGGAAAAGAGACAGCCCGGACCGACCAACATACCGACCGAAATGATGATGGATATGCCGCCGGAAATGAGAATGATGAATATACCCTGACCAGTGGACAGGAAGGAATTGATTATTGTTGATTGATTATTGACTCTCGACTCACGACTCTCGACTCACGACTCAATAACACCCATAAACCCGCACGGCGCAGAACCAAAAGTAACCGGGGTGGCCGGTATGACCTGACCGGCAAAGTCCACGGTAATTTCGTATTTTCTGCCGGGATATACATCCAGAAACGTATCGCTTACCCGGCCCGCGGCGTTTGGGATTATCTCCAGGTCCTTGACAAATCCCTTTGATTCCAGCGCTATATTCAGACGATTTTCTCCCGTCCTTGTAAATTCAGCGTCAAGCTCCAGCCTGGGCCACTGAATATACTTGTCTGGCAGATACACAAAACTGTTTTTGCTCAAAATCCCGTCCTGCCCTTCCAGAAGCGTCTCAAGTGTACATCGCTGCGGGTTCCGCGGCGACGCTATGCCCCTCGGAATCGAAAAAGGACCGCAGCGGCTGTACGGCCCGGCGGTTACGGGAAATTGCGTCTGGTCCGCAATGTCCCCCGTCAATTCCACGCACCGGCATATCAGTAATCCGGTAATCGGCCTTGGACTGTCGTTAACTACAACAATCTGACCGGCATCGAGAAACTCGCCGTCGCTGCGGCTGTCTTCCTTAGGCAGCAGACAAATCACCACCGGCGCGAAAAATCGCCTCGCGTAATAATAGAGCGCCTTTGGCCTGCCGAAATAATCCAGCATCGAACAACCGATTCCGGGCCAGTAGTCGTTGGCTGTCCAGAGAAGCACGCCTGCATTGACCCTGTTCTGTGCGCGCAGGAACTCTACCGCCGATTTCATCGCTCTGGCCTGTACAAGCTGCGTCTGACTTGTGTATTCATTTATCCCCCCGGCTGGTGCAAACAGTTCAGCGGCGCCGGCGGCAAGAAGGCGGTTGCCGTCCGGCTGATAATTATGCCTTTCCATCGCCCTGTCGCCGGGGGCAAGCTCTTCCCGCCTGCAAATACAGTTCAATGTTTCCACGCCCGGCAATGACTGCATTCCCATCTCCGCCACAAACCGCGGGACCTTGCGATGCCTGCGGAAATATACGAATGGCGACCAATCATCCCCTCGCTGCCGGAAATGAAAAGTTCCCGAATCCGGCTCATTCGGCTCTTTTGCGCCCTCCTGACTGAAAGGGGTCGTCGGAATATAGTCCCTGTCGGGGTCAAGCTCGCCCAGCCATTGAGGCAAAAGACGATGATACAGCTCTTTCCCGTAAAACTTTCTGCCGCGTCCGAGGCTGCCCTGGTAATGAAGCTGCCCGGTGTCGCTGCTGCCGCACCACAAGACAAGCGACGCGTGATTACGAATACGCGTTACCACCGCCGAGACCTCCGTCTGAACCTGCCGGATAAACCACTGCCGGTCAGGATAATACGCCGAGGCGAACATAAAATCCTGCCATACCATAATCCCCAGCCTGTCGCACTGCCGGTAAAAAATTTCATCCTCGTACACCCCTCCGCCCCAGACGCGCAGCATATTAACATTCGCCCCTGCCATATCCCGGAGCCTGTCGCTGTAATCACCGCACCTTTGCGAACCGGCAAAGAGCGTAAGCGGAACCCAGTTGCACCCCCTTGCCCATATCGTTCTGCCGTTGACCTCAAACTCAAAACTCTGTCCGTACTGGTCTTTGTTGCGTACAAGATGAACGCTGCGAATGCCGAACGGTTCCTCAAAAGCATCGAGCAGTCCGCCGTCCTCATACAATTCCGCGTTCAGCCGGTAAAGATGCGGTACGCCATAACCCCTGGGCCACCACAAAATCGGCCTTTCTATGCGGAACACCGCCGTTGCCTGCCGCTGCGGACCGAAAAGTTTTACCTCCTGACTAAGCTGCACCCCGCCGCCGGAAAGGTCTATCTTACATCGCAGCGGTTTGGCCGTCTCCGCATCCGACCTGCGCTCTATCGAAACCGATGCACGAACGTCGGCGTAATGTTCGTTGCAGTCTATCGTGCGTATATGGACATCCATAATACGCGCGTCGCCGGAAGACTCGAGCCGCACGGGCCTGTATATCCCGCACCCGGCAAGCGCCGGCCCAAGAAAAGACCCGAACTGATATTGCCCCTTGCGGATATAGACGCGCCGCGAATCGCCGAAATACGTCTCTCCAAGCTTGCCGTAGCGAGCCATAAGTCCCCCGGCGTGCTCGATTGCGGACGCGAGCTTTACCAAAATCGTATTTCTGCCTGCCCGCACGAGCCGGCTGACGTCAAACCGCTGCTCGACGAACATATTATCCGTCCTGCCGAGCAGCTTTTCGTTCAGCCAGACCTGCCCTGCCGTGTCTAATCCCTCCAGAATCAGCTCGACGCCGCGTCCCTCGAAAAAATTCCCATCCAGGTCAAACTCTTTTTTGAAAATCCAGTGTTTCTCGCTCACCCACCCCAGCCGCTCTGGATACCGGTACAAATCAGATTCATTTATCAGGCCCGCATCCGTCAGGGCCATATAAATCGAGCAGGGAACGGTGCAATCGTGCCAACCCCCCTGCTCAAGGTCGCGCATCCGCCGTGCGGCGGCGGGGTATTCCCTGAACTGCCACTGGCCGTCAAGCTCAATTGTACTTTTGAGCATCCCTTCCGCTCCCTTATTCAGCATTTATTCGGATATTCCTGTCTGCCGCGCCGCTGCCTGTCAGTAGGCCTGTTCGGAGCCGCCGACAATAAGCCGCAACTGGTCTATATTAGGTATCATCGGCGCCATATAGGCCGTGGGCTGGAATGCCTCGGACCAGTACACAAAAAACGCCTTGCCCATCATGAAATCCCGCGGAACTATTCCCTCGCGGTAGATTACTCCGTTGTTTCCCTGGCCCGGGCCGCGCCACAGCCGACCGTCAAGGCTGTTGGGGCTGTTGTCCCCGCATACAAAAAACTCGTCGTCCATCAGGGTAAACGGGGTTTCCTGGGTCGCACGCTCAGCGCCTTCGCTGATATAATATGTATCCCTGTACAAACCTATATGCCGAAGTTCGAGCCTGCCTGCGCCGAAAATCCTTACAACCGGCTGCTGCGGCCGGCTGCCAGCCGCTTCCGCCGGCAAATCCACGCTCAACCTGCTTTTGCCAAAACGCAGCACTAACCGCCTGTCAACGTCCGCAAACGAAAATTCCCGGCTTTGCCCGGCTTCAATCGTTCCGATTAACAATCTTCTCAACTCCGTCCGCTGACCATTTTCCGCCTTTTCCAGAACCAGAGACCCGCCGGATTCCAGCCGGCCGATATATTCCGTCCCGTTTTTCATAATCGACGCGCCAACCTGCCCGGCGAGTTGTCCGCTTTTGACAAAAAACCGGACCATTAAATCCCCGCAAATCGGCTCTCCGCTACGGCTGCGGTCGGCGTTATACGCGTAGCCGGCCCTGAAATCATTCCCCTTGTCGCTGTTATACACGAGCGTGTGTATGCGTCCGTCCGCCGAATCAAGGCCGAACACCGTCGGCCCCGCCGCCGAAAGGTTCCAGGCAGAACCTTCTTCATTCTCGAACGGCTGTTCCCAGTTGCGGTTTTCACGGTCAACG
>JBGSSG010000349.1:0-1966 GCA_041737185.1 Anaerohalosphaeraceae bacterium | reverse complement strand
TGCACCCGCTGCCGCAGGGCCGACCGGCGTAGGAATTATACCCCCCCCGCCGCGCCGGGGCCAAAAGGCTCTATCCAGAAACGTACCTGACGCGACAGTCGATGCATTAAGTCCCGCCTACCTTCTATCGATATGCATCAGCGTAAGCACTTCCGAACGGCTTCTCGGATCGCTCTTGAAAATGCCCCGCAGCGCACTTGTTACCATTACGGCGCCTGCCTTCTTTATCCCGCGTATTGTCATACAACTGTGACTGGCCTCCAGAACAACGCTTACGCCTTTGGGCTTGAGATTCCTCATCAGGAAATCCGCTATCTGGTCGGTCAGCCTCTCCTGAAGCTGCAAACGCCTGGCAAAAGAATCAACAATACGCGCAAGTTTGCTTACCCCGACGACCTGCCCGTCCGGAAGATAGGCTATATGTGCCTTGCCGATGAAAGGCATCAGGTGGTGTTCACAAATGCTGTAAAACGGTATATCGCGAAGAAGAACGATTTCGTCATATTTCTCGTGGAATATGGTCTCAAGATGTTCCGCAGGGTCGTGGCTTACTCCTTCCAGAAGCTCGGCGTACATCCGTGAAACGCGCGACGGAGTATCGCGCAGTCCTTCGCGATTCGGGTCTTCGCCGACCGCCAATAAAATCTCGCAAACGGCTTTCTCAATCCTTTTAAGGTCAATTTTGTCATTCTTTTGGTCGGGCATAATCGAGTCCTGTCATTCTTTTTAGCGGAATCAGTCTTTTCTGTCTCCGTAGTAATTGAGTTTTGTGGTATTGAATTTCTCCCCGCCGCGTGAAGAAAGGTTTGAGATTTCCTGTCCGGCAAGGTAATCGGCAAGCTTGACAAGCAGGCTGGATTTCACTTGCGAATACCCCGCCTCGGCCCAAAGGTTTTTTTCCTCCAGCGGGTCTTCCTGCATATCGTAAAGTTCGCCGGAAATCTCGCCTGAACCAAAGATATTATGAAAAACACTCAGCTTGAATCGCCGGTCGCGGTACATAGAGCAGTGTATCGGCGGGTCAAAATATCTATTCCCAGGCCCGTATCCGGTGTTCCGATACAGACAAACCGCATAATCCCGCATCACAGGACGAGAATCCGCAAAAAACGACAAAAGATTTTGAGCCTCCGGCATCCATTCCTTAAGCTGACCTGCCGGAAAACCCGCCGCCGACAAAACAGTTGTCGCGATATCATAATGCTGTACCGGTTCGCCAATTTTCGTCTTCGGCGGTATCCGCCCCGGAAATCGCATCAGCAAAGGCACACGAACCGAAGCGTCATAGAAAAAAGCCCCCTTGGTGAACAACTCACGGTCAAAAAGCATATCGCCATGATCGCTTACAAAAATGACCAGCGTGTTCTCGGCAAGGCTGCTGCGGTCAAGATAATCCAGAACATTGCCCATCTCCCGGTCAAGAAAAGCTATCGACGCATAGTATCCTTTGCGAAGATTCGGAACGCTGTCTTTGAAGGTTTCGCTCTTTTTGATGTCGCGGGATTTGTCAATCTCCCTCTGAACGCCCCTCGGCCGATGCGGGTCATCGGGCAGCGGCTGCGCAGACGGAATTTTATCCTCACGGACTTTTTCAGCCTCTTCAAGCGGGTGGTCGAAATACGGGTCGTGAGGGTCAAACAAACTCATCAGCATAAAAAACGGACGGCTCTTGTCCCTGTCTTCAAGCAATTCCAGCGCAGTCTCGCTGGCCCAGCGGGAATAATGAAGCTCAGCGGGAAAATGATGCAGAGCCTTGCTTTCCTTTTCGAGACGTTTGTAAAAAACAGGGTCTTTCTTTTCAACCCACCGGGCATAACTGTTTAATGGACTGTCAAGATTCAGCCCCGGGTCTTCGCACCAGTGATAATGCTCAAAACCGTCGTTGGGATGACGCTGCTCTGCCTCGTGCCAGATTCCTGAAACGTGCAGCTTGCCGACAAGCGAGGTTTCGTAGCCCGTCTGCTGA
>JBGSSG010000327.1:0-12462 GCA_041737185.1 Anaerohalosphaeraceae bacterium | reverse complement strand
CCATTTCCAGCATTTCTTCAAGGCTGCATATCTTATGACTCAAACTAAGCTCATCCACAAGCTCCGGGCCAAACCAGTTTTGCAAATGCTCCCTGCTAAGGTCCCCATCCCGGCAAATGTAAATCTCAAAACCCTTTCGGCCAGCCACAAACACCGCCGTATGCGACCGGCAAAGACCTTTGCAAAGCTCGCCGGCCGCCCGCTCAAGCAACGAACCCTTTTCACGAACGCCAAGCAGCGCATCCTGAAACGAAACCGTAAACTGCATAATCAACAGTTTCTCGGCGAACTCCCCGTGTGCCGCAACCATATCCTTACACAAAATCTCTATCTTGCGTTCCTGTCTTGCCTGACGTGCGCGAAGCGCCCTTATCGCCCCCAATGCCCGACTATTTCGCCTTGCTCCCAAAATGTCTCCTCTGTACATAACGTATTGTCCAGCTTTATCTTTCGGCTCAACCGCCCCGCCGCTTTAGCTCGCTTTTGCGCATACCTGCACTTTTGCCGCGTCCGGTAATCTGCAAACTTACAAGAAAAGTGGACAATCGCGGACAGAGCATATAGAATATCCGATATGGATTTGTACCCGTTAAAATTTCAGCCGATTTACAAGGAGCGTATCTGGGGCGGCCGGCGTCTTGCCGAATTGTTCGGCAGGCCTCTGCCGGCCGGTGAGCGCATCGGCGAGAGCTGGGAGCTTTGCGATTTGCCCAGCGACAAGACGGCGATAGCCAACGGCCCGCTGGCTGGGGGGACAATCTCGCAGGTTGTCGCTGAATTCGGCGTCGAGTTGACTGGCAGACGGATTGAAGGAACATTTCCTCTGCTTATAAAACTGTTGGATGCCCAGGATACGCTAAGTATTCAGGTTCATCCCGACCGGCAGGCGTGCGAACGTATGGGCAAGGGAGAGCCTAAGACCGAATGCTGGTACATAATCGCTGCCGAGCCGGGCGCAGCGATATACAAGGGACTTAAGCCCGGAACAACGAAAGAGCAATTTGCCGAAGCGCTTTCGCAGGGAAATTGCGCGGAGCTTTTGGAGAAGGTGGATGTGCAGCCGGGTCAGAGTTATTTTCTGCCTGCCGGGACGTGTCATTCGATAGGCGCCGGTCTTGTTATAGCCGAGATACAGCAGTCGTCCGATACGACGTACCGTGTGTTTGACTGGAACAGGATTGACCCTGCGACTGGTAAAGGCCGGCCGCTGCAAATCGCAGAGGCGATGGAAAGCATAAATTTCAGCCTGACTTTGGATAAATTGCCGGTTGCCGCTGCGGGCAGGCTGGCCGAGTGCGAGGCTTTCAAGATTGATAAGTTCCGCCAGGGGAGAGCCGAGCAATTTCCGCTTGCCCCCGGACAAATGAAGGCGATTGTGTTTATTTCGGGCAGAGGGAAGGTTCTCGGCAGGCGGAGCGAGTCGGTGTATTTTGCCGCGGGCGATACAATTCTGACGCCGGCGGTGTTCGAAGGTTTTATTGAATTCGAAAATGACTGTACATTTCTTACAGTAACGATTTGACGATTTCAGGGAGGTTATTATGCAGACGGCAAAATGGTTTGTGTACGGGATTTTTCTGATTGCTGTATGCGGCTGCGGCGAAAAGAGACTCCATCCGGCGGCAGCGAACAGCGAAAAAAACTGGTACGCCGGCGGCGCGGGCAATCCGTTTGTGCCCGGATATTACGCCGACCCGTCGTGTCTTGAGCACAAGGGCAGATATTATATTTACGCCACGACCGACGGGCCGGGCTGGGAAGCCAATGGCCTTTCGGTCTGGGTAAGCGACGACCTTGTGCGATGGCAATACAGGATTTTGAACTGGCCGAGCAGACAGCAGTGCCACAGTCCGACGTCAACAACGTCAGGAGTATGGGCGCCAAGCGTCGTAAAAGGCCCGGACGGAAAGTTTCGTATGCTTGTTTCGGTGGGAAGCGAGATATACGCAGGCGTTGCCGAGTATCCGCTTGGCCCCTGGCGGAACGTTTTTGACGACGGCAAGCCTCTGGTCGGCAAGAATGACTTCCCGAACGTGCATACGATTGACGCGGAATATTTTATCGACGACGACGGAACGGCATATCTGTATTTCGGTTCTGGCTTTGACTGGGTCAACGGACGCTGTATGGCCGTCAGGCTCAAACCCGATATGACAAGTTTTGACGGGCAGGCCCGTGATATCACGCCGGATGGTTATTTCGAGGGGCCTTATATGCTCAGGCACGCGGGGCGATACTACCTGATGTATTCGTCAGGCAAGTGCATCGACAGCACTTACAAGGTTCAGTACTCGGTCGGCCCGACGCCGTTTGGCCCGTGGAGATTCGGCAAAAACAATCCGATACTGGAAACCAGCGCGGACGGTACCATTGACGGGCCGGGACATCACGGCCTGCTTCGGTACAAGGGCGGGGTTTATATCGTCTATCACAGGCACGACAATCCGCACTCGCAGGACGGCGTGCATCGTCAGCTTTGCATTGATAAGCTCTTGTTCGGGGCGGACGGCGAAATTGAAAAGGTCTCGGCCGGCCACATCGGACCGGGCGAAATTTTCACAGCGGGTAAAAAAAAGAATGCGGCGATGGGCGCAACTGTAACGTCGTCCTCGGACAAGAGCGATTTTCCCGCGAAAAATGTGTGCGACGAAAATTTCGGGACACGATGGCAGGCGGACGAAGAAGACGCGACGCCATGGCTTGCGCTGGATTTGGGCAGGGTTCAAAAAGTCAGACGGATAGAGATTGACTTTGAATACGCGGGTATGGTTTACCATTACAAGACGGATGTTTCGGCGGACGGCGTAAAATGGGAGAGACTGTGTGACCATTCTGACTCCGGCCAGACCGGCAGCCCGGCGGTTTGTCAAATCAACGAAAAAATCCGGTTTGTGCGGATTATGCTCGTCCAGCGAAAGGACAGCCCACGACCGTCGGTATGGGAAGTGCGGGCCTTTTGATGGAAGCCAACTTATGGAGCAAAGAAAGTGTTAAAGGAAAGTGAAAATCCTCCGATTATCTGGCCCTGCGAAGGGTCCGTCGCGGAATTTACGGGGCGGTGGTGGGTAGCGCAGACTCGCAGCCGCAACGAAAAGGCCCTCGCCTGGCAGCTTGCACAGAAGAATATACAGTATTTTCTGCCGATGACATGGAAGGTTCACAGCAGCCGGGGGCGGAAACTGCGGTCGCTTATCCCGCTGTTTGGCGGATATCTATTCTTCTGCGGCGGGGAAGACGACCGCATAGAGGCGCTCAAGACAAACCGGATAGCGAACATAATTGAGGTTATCTGCCAGGACCGTTTTGTCCAGGAGCTTTTACCGATTGAGCGGGCGTTAAAACTCGGCAAACCCCTGACGCCGCACGAATTTCTCAAAAGCGGCCAGCGGTGCAGAGTAAAAGCGGGGCCGTTGATGGGAACGGAGGGTTTCGTCGTAACCACCGCGAAAAATACACGTCTGATACTGCAAGTCGAGATGCTTGGCCACGCGGCAAGTATGGAAATTGATATGGATATGGTCGAGGCAATAGACTAATACTACAGCGCAAGTAATTTTGAGAACAGCATTATGTTGAAAATCCTAAGCACTAAATTCTAAATCCTAAACAAATCCGCCGGAGGCGGACAAGTCCAAAATTCAAAATAAAAATGACTAAAACGAAAACAGCGGCAAACGACAATTTTGTTTGGAGCATTGGGATTTTGAACATTTGATATTGTTTAGAATTTAGGGTTTAGAATTTAGGATTTTAGGATTTGACTCCATATAATCAAACAGATTATAGTTGATACAGCAAGATGTTAGTTGCGATGTAGAGCTAACTGCACTCGGGAAAGGAGTTTGAAAATGACAGCGTTTGTATGGATAATCGGAGCCATAACAGTGGTATTCGGAATGTCGGCGGTCGTCTGGCCCGTGGTTTTGAAAAAAACACTCGTTTTTTTAAGCGTTGGTCGGCTGATATATATTCCGGGCATTATCAAGGGAGTCATAGGCGTGGTCTTTCTTGTCTATGCGCGAAGCTGTCATAAGCCGCTGGTCATAGTAGCAATCGGGCTGTTAATGGCCGCCGGCGGACTTACTGTGCTGGTAATAGATTTCAGCAGGATACAGAAGTTGATGACCTGGTGGGCGAAGCGAAACGATTTGCTCTATCGCCTGTGGGGACTTGCGGCAATCGTGTTCGGCGGCCTTATTCTATACGCAGGCACCCCGGCTCGATAACCACCCGAACCGCCCCGTCAATGCCCGTATAATAAGCCCTGATTCCTTCCCCCGGCCGGTACGCACCCGCCGCCCGAAGCCTGCCGCAGCTTGCCAGAACCGTCTTTGCACCTATGCGACGGACAAACTCCGGCAGCAGATTCTTCGCTGAACCGTGATGCGGCAGTACTAACACATCGGCCCTCAATTCGGGATAAAGTTCAAGTATCTTCCGCTGGCCGTACTCCTCGATATCCCCGCACAGCAGTATCTTCCGCCCCGCCCAGTCAATCATCATCACCTCCGAGCGGTCATTGCTGCTCAGTCCCGTATCATGCCCATCCACAGGCCAAATGGATTTTATCCGAACATCCCCGAATCGTCCGGGCCAGTCTTTCATACCCAAAACCCTTACCCCCGCCTCTTTGAGGCTCTCATTCAGCACGCGCCCCGCAGCCGTTTTCTCAATCCGCTCAATCAATTCCTCATTGACATACACCCCGCCGGCATCGAACATCTGCAGAATCTCCGGCAGAGCGTTGAAATGGTCAATATCCCCGTGGCTTATCGCGACCGCGTCAATCCGCCTTATCCCGTAACTTTTCAAAAACGGCCCGACCACCCGACGCCCCGCATCTTTTACGCTGATAGAACCGGCGTCAAACAGCGCCGTCTGTCCGTCCGGCATACGCGCGACTATCGCCTGCCCGTGCCCTACGGAAAGACACCACACTTCCAGCCTGCCCGGCCGGACCCGCTCCAGCTTGACCGCGCCAAGACCAAAGACCGCCGCAAGAGCCAGCAGCGCTATCCCCGCACGGCTGGAAATTTTCATCCAGCCCCTTAACCGCGAACCGGCCTTTAATAAAAACAAACACGCATAATAGCTTAATACTATCCACACCGGCACCTGCCCGATGCTCACCGACAGAAAATCCAACCGCGCCGCCTTCCTGACCGATTCAAGAAATAACCAGGACAGCCACATCAGCCCAACGCCAAGCGCCGCCCCTATACTCGGCAGCAGCACACCGATAGTCATCTTCGCAAAACCGACAAACATAATTCCCGTAACCACCGGCAGCAGCAGTACCGTCCACAAAGTAGTACCGGCGGTTATCATCCCGAAATGCCACAACAAAATCCCCGCCCCGCCTATCCAGGCCGCAAGCCCGACGCAAAACACCTCGGCACACCATAACAGAATCCACGCACCCGCTCCGGCAAATCCCCTGCGCCGGCAAACCCATTCCCATCGGCCAAGCCCGTTCCAAATAATCGCCTTTCGCAGCGGCTCATAGAAAAGAATTATCCCCAGCACCGTCATATACGATAATTGCCAGCCCGCCGTCAGCAAGTCCGCAGGCCGAAAAAGCAAAAGCGTTATCGCCGTTACCGCCAGAGTATTGAGAGGTCTGGTTCGCCGGCCAAGCAGCACACCAAAACAAAAAAATACGCACAGCACAATGCCCCGAAGCGTCGGCGCACAGGGCGGGACAGCCATACCGAACACCACCATCACAACCAGCGTCAGCGCCGCACGCCTGCGTTTGCCGAAACCCGTCATCCTGCCGAGCTGCCATACCGCCCCAGCGAGCATCCCGACGTTCATACCCGACAAACTTATAAAATGCGCAAGCCCCGTCCTGAAAAACGCCTCGATCGTATCAGCCCTGATATTGCTCCGCCTGCCTAAAAGCAGAGCCTCTGTAAGACCGGTCCTTTCATCGGGGATTTCCGGCCCATCGGCCATAAGCACATCAAACGCCATTTGCCTGATTTTACTGACCGCCTTTGCCCACCAGCCGCCCCCTGCAACGCCGAGCGTCTCAATCCCGCCGGTGCTTTCGACCCTCGCGGCGCCGCACACCCCGTAAAGCCGCATATATTTTTTGACGTCAAACTGCCACGGATTGGCCGGGGCCTCAAACCTGCTTAAAACACAGCAAATCTCCACGCCCTCGCCCGCTTTGACCTTTGGCCCGCGTCCGCTTACCCCGACCAGCACACATCCGCTCACACTCGCCCAGCCGTTCACCGTCTCGACCTGACGCACATCAAGGTAAAAACTGCCCCCGCCGTCGCCGCCGCCGGGCATAAACGTCCCGAACACCCAGCTTTCCCGGTCTTCTTTCCTGATGTCGCTTACGGCCTGCCCGCGAAGTCTGGCCGGCCTCGGCGATTGGCCGATTGCCCCGGACAAATCATTCGCCAATGGCCTTTCCCAATACTCCATCCGCACTATGCCAAGGCAGAACATCGCCGCTGCGCCAAGTGCCATCACCGCAATCAGCCGATGCCGCTGGTCCTTCAACCCCTGCGTAAAAGGCCACAGACACAGACAAACACAGCAGGCCAGCACGGGCAGATACAGACTTATCGCAAAGAAATACCCCGCCAAAAGTCCCCCGATAAACCCCGCCGCCGGCAGCAGCGCCGGATACGACCCGGCAAGATGTTCACTGATACTGCCGCCCCGCTGCTGCTCTTGAAACTCTTCAAGCCGAACCAGCACAGGGTCTTTTGAAAAATTCCTTCTGCTCATTTATCCGACTTTGCCGTCAACACCATTGCCTGCGCTAATGCAATTACTTCCGGCTCTGCTCCTGGAAATCTTGCCATTTTACATTCCTTTTTCCCCGGTATGCTGTCCCCTGATTTATGACCCTATTTCTTAGTTCTAATTTTTTTCGCCGCCCCACAGCCCTAATCGGTTTTCTTTCGCCTGTTTCTCTAAATAATCGAACTGCTTCATAAACTGGAACGGCTCGTATATATAGTTAAAAGCGAAACCTTCTTTGATGAGTTTGGCGTTGATTAAAGTGCCATCTTCCAAAAAGGCATATCTTAGAAGTCTATCGTATTTATCTCTATTCGATTGCATTGGATCTCTGATTAAATAGACCACTTGCTTTTCCAGGAGTTGCTTAGCATACTGTGCAGCTTCCGGGCCAAAGTAATCTTCCCGAGGATTATAAGGATTTGCTATCTCAGGAGTATCTATTCCAATCAGTCTTACAGTTTCAATTTCTCCTCCAATATCGACTTTGATAGTGTCACCATCAATCACTTTTACAACTCGGTAAAGAGCCGGCACTTCTTTAATAAACGATGACTTGTGAGGTAAAAAATACCCAATAAAAACTGCGATTGAAGCAGTCAGCAATAAAAGGAAAATTTTATTTAATTTTGATTTGACCTGTGTCATTGAGAACAATCTCCGCCCGCCCTTGATAAGTCTTTATCAAGCCGGTGATTTCCACAGTTTTTCCTTCGTATTGGTTGGGTTTGGGAAATTTATATGCGTTTGAACCAAAAATTGCAGCACCAAAAGGACAGGTTTTATAATTGGGACAGAAATTTATAAATATAGTACCTTTTTGGGAAGTATAAACATGGTCCACTCTGCCTGCCACGCAGGCATATTCTCCCACGTGTTCTGACGCTTCAGTGTAACTGATGCGTATAGTGGGCTGTTGCAGCGGTTCTGCTGTTCTCGGCAGTTGTTGTGGTATTAGTTCCCTGTCGCTTCCGCTCTGCGGCCTGGTTGTTGCCGACCTGTTTGACAGCCATATCGAGCCGGCAATTATAAACGCTGCAATGATAATAGTTATAGGTATCTTGTTTTTCTCAAAAAAATCCTTCATACAATTCTTCTTATTAATCCTCCTCTAAATCTTGAGACACGATACCTATTTCTCCCTATTAAACGCATGGTTACTTACTACTCTGCGAAGTAACGCTTCGCTGCGTAGCACGAGGCAACCAAACCTTTCAATTCCACAATTATATCAAAATCTTCCTCGAATTGCAGTTTATTTTTTCGATACTTCATATCCTTCTTATCTTCGTGGTGAAATCTTTTTTGCCTTTTGCCTTTCTTGTCCGCCATAGCCGGTTTCTTCGTAGCTGGTTTCTGCGTAGCTTCAGCAAAGCAGAACAGCGAAGTAGAATGGCGACGGCGGATTACCTTTTTACTTTTTCGTTATCGCTTCCCTGCCGGACATATACGGACGCAAAACCTTTGGTATCGTTACGCTGCCGTCGGCGTTCTGATACAACTCCAGCAACGGTATCAGAATCCGCGGCGACGCTATCACCGTATTGTTCAGGGTATGACAGAACACGTTTTTTTTCTGCTCATTCTTATACCGAAGATTCATCCGTCTGGCCTGAAAATCATAAAACCTGCTGGCAGAGTGCGTCTCGCCCCAGCCCTTACGCGACGGCATCCACGCCTCGATATCAAATTTCTGCACCTGACCACGCCCCAAATCACCCGTGCACACGTTGACCACCCGGTACGGCAGTTCAAGAGCCTGCATCACCGCCTCGGAATTGCTCAAAATTTCCTGGTGATATTGTTTGCTTTTTTCCTCGTCGTTTTCGCTGATTATCACCTGCTCAACCTTGTCAAACTGGTGTATCCGGTACAGCCCGTAAGTGTCCTTGCCTGCGGCGCCCGCCTCGCGCCTGAAACAACTGCTCATCGCGACAAACTTCGCGGGCAACTGCTGATTACTTAACAACTCGCCCATAAAATACGCCGTGAGCGGCACCTCGGCAGTGCCGACAAGATTCAACTCATCCCGCTCGGCCTGGTAGGTCTGCTCTTCCGAACCCGGAAAATATCCAGTCCCGCGCATCGCCTCGGTGCGCATAAGAAGCGGCACGACCATCGGCACATATCCGCGCCCCGTCATAAAATCCATAGCGAAGTTCAGCACCGCCCGATGCAGGGCGGCGCCGTCTCCCTTCAGGAAATAATTCCGCGTCCCGGCCAGCCTGACCGCCCGCTCTATATCGATAATATCAAGCGACAGACCAAGCTGGACGTGGTCCTTCGGCTCAAAATCAAACCGGCGCACCTGTCCCCACCGGCGGAGCTCGACATTTTCCGTATCATCGACGCCTGTCGGCACATCCGCATCCGGTACTTGAGGAACCTCAAGCATAAGGGCGTCGAATTGCGGCTCAAGTGCTTTGACCTCTTCGCTTAGAGCCTGCTCTTTATTCTTCAACCCCGACAGTTCTTCAAGAACCTTCTGCTTGTCGGCGCCCGAAAGTTTTGGTATCTCTTTGCCTATGCGGTTCTTTTCGGTGGCGATTTCCTGCAAAAGCTGTTTTGCCGACAAAAGCCGCCTGTCAATTTCCACAAGGCCGTCAATATCAACATCGAACCGTTTCGCCCTGGCCCCAGCCTTGTACCGCTGCGGATTTTCACGTATCAGCTTAATATCTATCATAACCGGTCCCTCGTATTCCGCGCTTATTACTATAGCGCAAATAATCTTTGTAACAATGCTATGTTAAAAATCCTAAGCACTAAATTCTAAATCCTAAACAAATTCCAAATACAAAATCAAAATGACTAAAACGAAGACAGCGGCAAACGATAATTTTGTTTGGAGCATTGGGATTTTGAACATTTGATATTGTTTAGGGTTTAGATATCAGGATTTAGGATTTAACTCCGTTGCCCGTATTATCAGCACATTGTTCTGACCGCCGAAACCGAACGATTCGCTCATCGCCGTCCTGACCCTGGCCTTCCTCGGCTTATTCGGCACATAATCAAGGTCAAGTTCGGGGTCAGGGTCGTTTAAGTTCATCGTCGCAGGCAGCGTCTGTTCAAGTATCGCCATAACGCAGGTAATCAGCTCCGCGCAGCCCGTCGCCCCTATCAGATGTCCGAACTGGCTCTTTGGGCTGCTGCACGGAATTTTATAGGCAAGTTTTCCGAACACCTTCTTTATCGCCATCGTCTCTATCGAATCGTTCTCTGCGGTACTGGTGCCGTGCGTGCTGATATAATCTATCTGGTCCCTGGTTATGCCGGCGTCCTTAATCGCCAACTCCATCGATTGTACCGCGCCGCGAGCCTGGTCGTGCATATCAGTTATACGAAACGCGTCGCTGCTGCTGCCAAAGCCCAGCACTTCGGCAAGTATCTTTACCCCGCGTCGTTTTGCGCTTTCGGGCGACTCAAGTATCACTATGGCCGCACCCTCGCCGAGCACAAAGCCATCACGAGGTGCCGAAAACGGGCGCGACGCCGTTTGCGGACTGTCGTTGCGTTTAGAAAGCGCGGTCAACCTGCTAAAGCCCGTCACGCCAAGCGGGTGTATCATCGAATGCGCCCCGCCGGCTATCATCACATCGGCCTTGCCGCTGCGAATAAGCATCGCCGCCTCGCCCACCGCCTGCGTACTGGCGGCACAGGCCGTAAGACAGCTTCTGCTTACCCCGCGCGCCCCTGTCAAGACCGCCAGATGCGCTGCCGGCATACTCGGTTCCTGCTCCAGTTCTCCGGCAGCGTCCATCCTGACCGATGCGGTTTCTACCCACTTGCTCCAGTCGGGACATTGTTTATCCGCCTGCCAGGAATCAGCCAGCGCAGAGAAAAAAGCGTCGTTGTTGACCGAACCTTCCCCGGCGCCAAGATATACCCCCATCTTCCGCCGGTCTATCCCGTCGGCGGGGCTATCCGTCTCGATATCAATCCGGGCCTGCCTGCACGCCTGCGCCGCCGCTCCGACGGCAAACAGCGAACCTCGGCCCCCCTGTATGTGCGGCTCGATATTTTTCACAAACCCGCTGATATTGTAATCCTTTACCTCCGCGCCAAACATGGTCGGAAATGTCGATGCGTCAAACAGCGTCGTCGGCCCGACTCCGCTTGCACCGGCCATCAGACCTTCCCACATCTGCTCAACACTGTGCCCGATGGGGCAAACGATTCCCATCCCCGTTATGACAACACGATGTTTCATTACGCACTATTCCCTTTTCAAAATGACCGCCGCCGTCTGGCCGCCGAACGAATATCCGCAGCATAGCGCCGCGTCAATCTTGCCTTCAAAACCATCCTTTACGATATTCAGCCCGCAGCCCTGGGCCGGCTCCTGGAAATTCACGGCCCTGCCGCAGCGGCCGTTCCGTATCGCATAGAGGGCCGCTATAAGTTCAAGCGAACCGCCGGCAGCGCCGCAGTGTCCGACCATACCCTTAATCGGCCAGACGGGAATCCTTCTTGTCTCTTTGCCCAGTGCCGCCTCTATCCCGCGCGCCTCTGCCGCGTCGTCGGGCAAAATGCCCGACCCGCACGGTATTACCAAATCCACATCGGCTGCGCTCATCCCGGCCTCTTCCAGAGCGGATTCTATCGCGTACCGCACCGCCAAACCGTCCGGCTCAAGATGAAAATAATCCCGGTTAAGACTGTGGCTTGAGCCGCACCCGGCAACCTCGGCCAGGGTCTTTGCCCCGCGCCGACGCGCCTGTTCAAGTTCTTCCAGTATCAGAACGCCTGCTCCCTCGGAAAAGACGCTGCCGCGGGCATTTTTGTCAAAAGGCCTGCACGCATTTGCCGGATTATCGTTCGACTGACAGTTGGCTCTGCCCATAAGTATCGGGCGCAGTATCGCAAGCGGATTTACTCTGCTGTCTCCGCCGCCGGCAAGCGCCGTATCCGCGTCGCCGCGCGATATCATTTCCGCCGCCTCGGTAAACGCCAGATAAGAACCGACCTCGCCGGATGTAATCGTATTGCTCGGCCCCTGTATGTCGTGAATTATCGCCACGTGGCAGGGCAGCATATTGGGCAGATATTTCAGCAGCCACAGCGGCGTAAGCGTCTCCATCCCTTCTTTGCCCCATTTATGAATGTCAAACCGCCCATCAGTAAGGCTATGACCGACCGACTGCGCTATCTCCGTCAAATCACAGCTTATAAACCCCGCTCCGAAATTTACCGCAGTCCGCTCGGATACGAGCGTCGCCTTCTGCCCTTCGTCCGCCTTTGTAATCCACCCCGCCGAGGCAAACGCTTCCTTTGACGCTATCACCGCAAGCTCTATATCCCTGCACATCAGCTTTGTCGCTTTGCGGTGGCTCTTTGGCACATAGTCCCTGATATTGTATTGCGGCGTCTGTCCCGCTATCCTGCACGCGAAGCCCCTCGCGTCAAAATTGCGTATCGGGCCAATACCGCAGCGTCCCTCCATCAGCCCGTCCCAGAGCGGCCCTGCGCCAACGCCAAGCGGACTTATCGCGCCTGCCCCCGTTACCACTACACGCCTGCCGACCATTTAGTCCCGCCCTCCCGCATCGGGCCGGCTGTCAACAAATCCGGTCAGCAGCGAATGGAACATATCCGTAAATACAAAATTCTCCTTCGGAAATTGCCTGCCCGACAGGTTTTTATCTATATGACTGAACATAAGACTTATCTGCGCAATGGTCGTATCGCCCCGCA
>JBGSSG010000030.1:0-15306 GCA_041737185.1 Anaerohalosphaeraceae bacterium | reverse complement strand
GCAATCCTTTACAGAAACTATCGTCATTGTACCAGTATGTATCCATATTCAGCAAGAACACTTCGGCCAAAAAATTAAGGTTGCAAAACCGCCGGCGAGGTCGGAAGATAAAGAGGTGGTAAGCTTTGAAAAGGACAAGCGTTTCGAATATGAACGCAGACGAATGGTTCAGTATGACCTCAAGGGCAGGGATATTACCGACCCTGCCGTGATTGAGGTTATGTCCGAACTGCCGCGGGAGCGTTTCGTCCCCGAACAATATGCAAATCAGGCATACCAGGACTGCCCCCTGCCCATCGGTCTTGGCCAGACCATCAGCCAGCCTTATATTGTGGCTCTTATGACCCAGTGTCTGCGGCTGACCGGCAGCGAAGAAGTCCTCGAAATCGGGACAGGCTCAGGCTATCAGACCGCCATACTTTGCAGACTGTCCAAAAAAGTTTATACTGTCGAGCGTTTTGACGAACTGCTCAACATTGCCCAGAACGCTTTGTCGGGTCTGGGTATTGCCAATGTTGAATTTTACGTTGGCGACGGCAGTTTAGGCTGGCCCGGGCAGGATAAAAAATTCGACCGGATAATTATCACCGCCGCAGTGCCGCAGCCGCCGGCGCCGCTGCTTTGCCGGCTTAAAGAGGACGGCCTGCTGGTCGCCCCGGTCGGAGGCGAATATACGCAGGAGCTTATCGTATATCAAAAAACTCCTGCCGGACTGCGGGAAGAGAAAATCTGCGGATGCAGATTCGTAAAACTGATTGGCGACTATGGCTTCAAGTAAGAATAATCCGCTGGAAAACTCCACCCCAGTTCAGTTTCTTAAAGGCGTCGGACCTGCAAGAGCCGCGGTGTTCGAAAAGCTTGGCGTGCGAACCGTGGAAGACCTGCTTAATTATTTTCCGAGAGACTGGGTTTTTGTTCCCGAACCTGTCGCCATTAAGCGACTTGTCCACGACCAGACATCCGCCATTGTCGGGGTAATCCAAAGTACCGACTGGCAGCCGTACCGCCGAAAACCGTTCTTTGAGGCAGTCATCGCCGATGAATCAGGGCTTTGCAGAATAATCTGGTTTCACGGCAAATTCCTTGTCAATCAGCTCGAACCCGGCCAGAAACTGCTCGTACACGGCAAACCCCGGACATACCGCCACCATCTGCAGTTCACAAATCCCAAATTCCACATCCTGGCAGCCGACCAGCCCGCGGAGGCCGGCTCGTACAGCGGCCCTGTTTACCCGGCAAGCGGAGAAATGCCCGGCTGGCAGATTAAACGCATTGTTGCTGCGCATATAGAGGAGCTTTGCTCTCTTGCGCCGGAGCTGTTCGATGAGACGCTTCGAAAGAAAAACGAACTTATTGAACGCCCCTGCGCGTACCGATGGATTCACAATCCCGCTAATCCCCGGCAACTGCAACCGGCCCAGCGGCGCCTCAAATACGATGAACTGTTTCTGATGCAGCTTGGACTTGCGGTCAAACGCAAACATCTGCAGCGACTTGCACCTGCCGTACCGCTGCCAAACAGCGAAAAAATCAATAGCCGAATCCGGCAGCGATTTCCATTCCTGCTGACGGAAGACCAGGACAAGGTTATCGCGGAAATCGCCGACGATATGAATAAACCCATCCCGATGAACCGCCTGCTTCAGGGCGACGTCGGCTCCGGCAAAACCGTCGTCGCCCTGTACGCCGCCCTTGTTGCTATAGCGAACAACACGCAGGTCGCCATTATGGCGCCGACCGAAATCCTGGCAGCTCAGCATATATTGAGCATCGAACGCTATCTGAAAAACAGCCGGGTACGAAGGGCGCAGCTTACCGGCGGAATGAACGCCTCTTTGCGTAAAAGTCTGCTTGGCAAAATCAGAAGCGGCGAAATTGACATTGTCGTCGGCACTCACGCTCTTATTGAAAAAGACGTTGAGTTCGCAAATCTCGGACTGGTCGTCATAGACGAACAGCACAAGTTCGGCGTACATCAGCGGGCAATGCTGCGAAAGGGCAAAACACCTCACTGTCTTGTTATGACCGCCACGCCTATCCCGCGGACGCTCACAATGACCGTATTCGGAGACCTTGACGTATCGGTCATCCTGCACAGCCCGCCCGGCAGGGGAGAGGTCATTACGCGACAGGTCCGCCCGACGGACCGACAGGCAGCGATGGAATTTATACGAAAGCAGCTTGCCGCGGGCAGACAGGCGTATTTTGTATATCCGCGTATAGATTCCGACGGCTTCGCTGAAAACGGCGACGTCAAGGCCGCCGTCGATGAGCATCGGCTGCTAAGTGCAAAAATATTTCCCGACTTTAACGCGGCCCTTCTCCACGGCCAGATGCCCGCCGAACAGAAAAAAAAGATTATGAACGACTTCCGCGCAGGAAAAATAAATCTGCTTGTCTCCACAATAGTAATCGAGGTCGGCATCGACGTGCCCGGTGCCACGGTAATGGTAATCGAGAATGCCGAGCGTTTCGGCCTGGCGCAGCTTCACCAGCTTCGAGGCAGAATCGGAAGAGGTTCGGCCCGCTCATACTGCCTGCTGCTGTCCGGCACAGAAGACCCCGACGCACAGAGCAGGCTTGACATTATGACGCGCAGCCGGGACGGCTTTGAAATCGCCGAACACGACCTTCGCCTCCGCGGGCCGGGAGAACTTTTCAGCACGCGACAGCACGGCATAACTGATTTGAAAATCGCCGACATCATGCAGGACTTCGATTTGCTCTGCCTTGCCAGAAGAGACGCCTTTGAGATGCTCGAAAAAGACCCCAGCCTCGCCGATTCCCAACACGCCCCTCTGCGAAAGGCCCTTATCGACAGGTTCGGCACGGCGCTTGGGTTGGTGGACGTGGGCTAAGAGCCTGTCCGAATAACCCTGTCTATTGCGGTCGGCTGCAAAGTCCGATGCCGGCGTTGTCGGGCCAAAATCGTCCTCAACATAGCTTCAGCTATGCCTGCGGCGATTTTGGCCCTGCCGCCTTGGCCTCGGCCTTTTCGCTCGACCTCATCACGAAAGAGTTATTCGGACAGGCTCTAAAATTATTGTGGAAATTCGCAGACAAAAGCGGTAAAAGGATACAATTGTACCGTTCTTTAGACCGGCTAAAATACGGGTTTCAAATACTACTCTACAGCGAACTAACACCTTGCTGTGTTGGCCATAAAGTGTTTGGTTATATGGAGTTAAATCCTGATATCTAAATCCTAAACCCTAAACAATATCGAATGTTCAAAATACTAATTTTCAAAACAGAAACCGCATATTAGCAGTTTTGAGTTGTTTTGGTTTTCGGTCATTTGGATTTAGAGCTTGTTTAGGATTTAGGATTTAGGATTTAGAATTTAGTGCTTAGGATTTTTAACATAGCATCGTTACAAAGATTATTTGCGCTGTAGTATACTATTACATCGGCCTTGAATGAAAATCGAATACAAGAACAAAACTCTCGAAAAATATATCATAACGCTGAACGCGATGGGCATCGCAGTGGTCGCCTCGACGTTTGCAATGCTTTTCGGCTTCGATACCCCCCGCCGATGTCGGCAAAGCTGCTGCACATCGTCGAGGCGGCGATGTTCTTCTTTTTCCTGACCGAGAAAATCATCCGCTTTTTCAACGCCGTCTCGAAAAAAGAGTATTTTAACCTCTATTGGTTCGAAATACCGCTTCTGGCCGTGATGCTCTTTGTCGCGATAGGGGCCGGAAGGTGGTTTTCCTTTGAAAACCCGCTCGGCACGCTTTTGGATGCGGTGAGTATTTACTTAGTCGTGCAGGTAATCGACAAACTGTGCCGAAGCGCGGTCAACCTTGCCGCAGCCGGGCATAACCCCGCTCGCAGTTTAGTGAGCCTCTTTGTTGTGCTGATTTTCGCAGGCGCAGGCCTTTTAATGCTGCCAAGGGCGAATAACCTGCCTGCAATTTCTTTTACCGACGCGGTATTTACCGCCACCAGCGCCACCTGTGTAACCGGACTTACCGTCAAAGACACCGGAAACGATTTTTCCATACTTGGCCAAATAGTCATCCTGGCCCTTATTCAGCTTGGCGGACTGGGCATCGTCATCTTCGGGGCGGTGCTGGGGCTGCTGTTGGGCCAGTCGCTTTCCGTCCGGGAATCGGCTGCAATGCAGGACCTGCTCAACGCCTATACGCTCAGCCGAATCGGACGTATCATCGCTTTTATCTTCATCACGACCATTCTGGTCGAAAGCCTCGGCGCCGTGGGCCTCTACCGGATGTGGGACAACGTGCCGCAAACGCCGACCGAATCGTACTGGCTGTGGTTTTGCAGCATATTCCATTCTATCAGCGCCTTTTGCAACGCCGGGTTTGGTCTGTTTTCAAAAAATCTGGTTGACTACAACCGTTCCCTCGGCGTCTATACGGTCATAGCGCCGCTGATTGTCCTTGGCGGCCTGGGCTTCGGCGTGCTGCTGAACATCGCAGAGGTCGTCTCGGACAGAATCCGCCGCTGGTACCGGAATCTGTGTAATCACGAAACAGTATTTCAGGAAGCCCCCCCGAAGCGCATCCAGCTACAGACAAAAATCGTGCTTACCGTAACTGCTGCGCTTATCCTGGCAGGGACCGTTTTGATAAAGCTGTTCGAGACTTTCCGCATAGGACCGCATCCGTATTGCACATGGGCGGACGCTTTCTTCCAGTCGGTTACGGCCCGGACGGCAGGCTTTAACACGGTCGATATTGCCGCGCTGTCGGCCTCTTCAAAACTGATTTTAATTTTTCTGATGTTCATCGGCGGCTCGCCCGGCTCGACCGCGGGCGGCATAAAGACCGTCACCTTGGCGGTCATCCTTATGGTCGCCCTGGCCACCCTTCGCAAACGTCGCGATGTGGAAATGTTCAAACGCTCAATCAGGTTAGTCGTCATCGGGCGGGCAATTACGGTTTTTCTGCTGTTTCTATCGGTACTGCTTGCCGCGGCTTTCTGTCTGGCCATAACCGAACGAAATAACCCGTTTACTTTGATTGATATATATTTTGAGACCGCCTCTGCCCTGGGTACAGTGGGCTTGTCAGCGGGCATAACTGCCTCTTTGACAACCGCGGGCAAATGGATTATCATAATTACAATGCTTATCGGAAGGCTCGGCCCGCTGACGCTGCTGACCAGCCTGATGTTCACGGTACGCCCGACCAAATATGATTATCCCACGGAACCGCTGGTCGTCGGTTAGAACAGGATATTTCCGTCGTCCTTTACGACTTTCGGAAAAGCTCAGGCTAAACGATGAAGAGAATAAAAAGTGATATCGAGGGAATTTTAAGGTACTTGTGCGGTATCCATCCGGTACGCAATGTCATACTGGGATACCTGATGTATATCGTCATCGGCTGCGTATTGCTGTGTCTTCCCGTCTTTCAGCGACAAAGCAGCGCGGCCACATGCTTAGACCATCTTTTTGTCTCCACTTCCGCCGTTTCAACTACAGGACTGGCAACGGTAAGCATCGCACAAACCTACAACTTTTTCGGTCAGTTTATCGTTATGATTCTGATTCAACTGGGCGGCATCGGATATATGACTTTCGGTTCATTTATCCTCCTGGCACAAAACAAGGCCCTGAGCAAAACACGGCTGGATATTATGAACGTTGTTTTCGCCCTGCCGGAATCGTTCAGGATTTATAAGTTCATAAAAAGCGTCATTGTATTCACGGTCATCATAGAACTCTGCGGAGCCGTACTTCTCTACGCCGTGTTCCGAAACGCCGGGGTCGAAAACGCCGTATGGTCGGCGGTTTTTCACAGCGTCTCGGCGTTCTGTACGGCAGGGTTCGGCCTGTACGACAACAGCTTTGAAAATTTCTCCGGACATTTCTGGATCAATGTAATTATTGCCGTTCTAAGCTATCTCGGCGCGGTGGGATTTATTGTTTTTGTCGATATCTGGCGCAGGATACGGGGGAAAATCGACCACGTCACCCTTACGACGAAAATTATTCTCTGGGCCACCTTTTACCTCAGTCTGTTCGGAACCTTATTGTTTTTCATTACCGAACCGTCGATTCAAAACTATCCCGCGGAGAAACGACTGCTGGCGTCCTTTTTTCAGACAATGACGGCAATGACGACCGTCGGCTTCAATACCATTCCAATCGGCGCCGTTTCGAGAGCGTCTCTTCTGCTGATGATCACGCTGATGGTGATAGGAGCTTCCCCGGCCGGCACCGGAGGCGGGCTGAAATCCACCACCTTTACCGCGCTGTGGGGGCTTGCCAAAAGCGCCATGAAAGGACAGAAGGATGTTTCTTTCTGGGGCAGGATTATTCCCGAACAGCGCGTGCGGCTGGCCGCCGCCAGCTTCTGTTTTTACGTTACCTTTCTTCTGGTCGGTACTTATTTTCTGAGTCTGACGGACGGCGCTGTGGATTTTGAAAAACTGCTGTTTGAAGCGGCTTCCGCCCTGGGAACCGTTGGACTCAGTACGGGCATTACCAGCTCTCTTGCCGTGATGTCGAAAATTATACTGATAGGGCTGATGTACGCCGGACGCGTAGGGCCGTTAACCTTCGGACTGGCGATGTTTGTTGACCGTATCTCGGCCATTGACCATCGCCCCAAACGACTCGACGACCTGGTTGTGTGAAACATTTCAGCGAAAGCCGGTATTCAATTGTGAAAGGCAAAAATGAGACGCTTTGCGGTAATAGGACTGGGAAGATTCGGGAAAAAACTGGCGATAGCGCTGGCTATGAGCGGCGCGGAGGTCGTCGCCATCGACAAAGACCGCGAGATAATTGAAAGCATCCGCGACCAGGTCTCTCACGCGGTGCGATTAGACAGTACCGACGAAGACGCTCTCCGCGATCAGGGCGTGGACAAATGCCGTATGGCAGTTGTCGGTATGGGCCAATCCGGACATACTTTTGAAGCGGCCATACTAACAGTGGTCAATCTCAAACGGCTCGGCGTGCCGCAAATTTACGCCCGCGCCGAAAACCTCACATCAGGACAGGTCTTCACGGCCGTCGGCGCCACCGAAGTAATCTACCCGGAAATCGAAACCGCCCAGCGATGGGCCTACAAACTCATCGCACCGCAGATCGAGGAAAAAATCGACTTCGCCCCTGGCTACAGCCTGGCGCGCCTCAAAGCGCCGGACAGCTTCAATGGAAAAACCATTATGGACCTCCAGTTGAGGCAAAAATACAACGTCAACCTCGTGGCCATAAAACGCGGCAAAAACGCCGCCTATTTTCAGAGCGGCGAAAAAGACAGCGTCATCAACGTCCCAATGCCGGATACGGTTGTTTATATCGACGATATACTTATGGTCGCAGGCTCCGACAACGACCTGGCCAGCCTGCCGCAGGAATAATTTCCGCCAATGAGCCGGCCAGAAAACCTGATATATGTCTCCGACCTCGACGGCACGCTTTTACGCAGCGACGGCTTATTGTCCGATTACTCCCGAAGGACGCTAAAACGGCTTATTGAAAACGGCCTGAATTTCACCGTCGCAAGCGCACGCGCCGTCAGCGAAATCAGGCCTGTGCTGGGCGATTTGCCCATAAAGCTGCCGGTCATCGCAGTCAACGGCGCCTTCCTGTCCGACTATGCCGCAGGCCGACATCTCATCGTCAACGGCCTCGGCGATGAACTTGCTGAAAAAATCTTCCGACACATCACAAACTTCAATCTGTGGCCTTTTATGTGCACCTTCGACGGCCAACGCGACCGCCTGTGGTTCCAAAAACTTACCAACCCCGCTATGCAGTGGTATCACGATATGCTTGCCGTCCAGAACGACAACCGGCTGCGAAGCTGCGAAAACCTGACGAGTAAACTGCGGGAAACGGTTATCTCATTTGCCGTGATGGGCGACAGGGGGCCGGTAAAAGCGCTGGCCGAAACGCTCGATGACCATTTCCCCGCTATGCTTGAAAACTTCTTTTTTGAAAACCCCTACAGCCCCAATCACTGGTGGCTTACCATACACGACAAGAAGGCCTGCAAGTCCATTGCTGTAAAAGAGCTTCTCGATATGACAGGCTTTCAAAAATCGCAACTGACCGTTTTTGGCGACCACATAAACGATATCAAGATGTTCCGTCAGGCCGGCAGGGCGATTGCCGTCGAAAACGCCCATCCGGATCTCAAATCCTGCGCCGATGAAATCATCGGCTCAAACGACTCCGACGCCGTGGTAAAATACCTCATCGACGCCGCCTCCGGTTCGGCAAACGACTGACGGCTGTTGCAGAACTCTCCTACAGTTTTCTGAATTCCCGCAGCGCATCAAGAAGGGTCTGCATATCATCCGGCAGCGGGGCCTGGAACTCTAACCGCTTGCCGCTTACGGGGTGCGTAATTTCCAGCTTCCAGGCGTGAAGGGCCGTCCGCCCGATTACCGGCTCTTCCGGCACGGCGGGCCTGTCTTCTATCTGCCAGGGATAGACCAATTTCCCGCCGTACATATCGTCGGCCACAATCGGATGCCTTATATACGAAAGATGAACGCGAATCTGGTGCGTCCTGCCGGTCTTGAGGTCTAATTTCAGCAGCGAATAGCCGCGAAACCCTTCAAGAACCTCGTAAAACGTGACGGACTCTTTGCCGATGTCATAACGGACGGCGAATTTTTCACGTGCCAGCGGATTTACCCCAAGCGGAGCCTTGATACAGTCGCTCGTCGGCTCCGGGACGCCGTGAGCAATCGCGATATATGTTTTCTTCGTGGTACGCTCGGCAAACTGCCGGGAAAGTTTCCAGTGTACCGTATCGTCCTTGGCGACCACCAGGCAGCCTGTCGTGTTCCGGTCCAGCCTGTGCACAATCCCCGGACGAAGCAGGTCGCTGCCGCCTGAAAGTTTTTTGAAATGATACACAAGGGCATTGACCAGCGTGCCGCTCTTGTATCCGCGCGCAGGATGCACAATCAAATTGGCCTGCTTATTGATTACAAGAAGATATTCATCCTCATACAGCACATTCAGCGGTATGTCTTCCGGCACAAGCTCGCGGATCTCTCTGGGCGGCAGAATCAGGTCTATTTCGTCGCCGGGGTTGAGCTGACAGCTTGGCTTTGCGGGCCTGCCGTTGACATTTACCCCCTGTTCTTTTATCAGTTTTGCCAGCTTGGTCCGGCTGAATTGGCTGAACCGGCCGGTCAGGTATTTATCGAGCCTGCGAAATTTGATGCAGCTTCCGACCCGAAACCTCAACTGTTGTCCGGCAAGTTCCTCTGTTTCATCCTGTTCCGGCTGTTCGTCGTCAGGCAGTTCCTGTTCTGGAAGCACGTCGTCCTGCGGCGGCAAATTTTGTGCCATTATCGATTACTTTGTTTGATCGGGTGCAGGGATTTGTTCGACACCGACGGGGGTTTGCTCAACCGCCGGGACGGCGAGCTGCACGGGAGCATTGGGGTCGGCTGCCGTCTGTTGCTGTGCCGGCGGTTCGACAAATACATACTGGGCGTTATTGTCCGCCATCGCTGCCAGCCGGCGACGCGCCTGTACCTGTACCGGCGTACCAGCGAACTTATCCGACTCGGCTATCTGACGATAAATCGCACCGGCCTGCTCAATCTGGCCAAGCTCCTCGGCGCAAAGACCCAGGCCAAATTGCGCAAGGGCCGCGATTGTCTCGCTTTTTGCCTTGTCCGCAGCCTGCTGATAGGCCTCCTGAGCCTGCGCTATCTGTGAACGAACCAGCTCATCCGGCATAATCCGCTTCTGATAGTGTAGGTCCGCCCGAAGCGCCTGCCCGCGTTTTATCAGCGCAAGGGCCGAAAGGTCTGGATTTTTCAGCTCTTTTGAGCTGTCCTGCAGCGAATTTGCCGCCACTAAAAGGGCGCTCACGGATGCTGTTTCCTGCTCGCCGCTCTGCATTACCTGGTACTTGCCCTGCTCAAGCGTTTCAAGCATCGCGGTTGCCTGAATCTGGTTAGCCAGTTCAGACCGCTGACGCATCCGGCCCAAAATCGGCCAGCTTATCAGCCCCACCGCTATCAGTGCCAGCCCGATTATCTTACCCGAATGCTCCCGCAAAAAATCCGGCAGCCCGCCAATCCAGTCCGCCAACTCATTACTCTTAAGTTCATGACGTTTCTTTGTGTCCATCAAACACCTCATTTTCTGGCCCGGCCAGGCCGGGCGGTAATCTCTTGTCTTTGCAGCCGAACAAACTCGCCGAAAGCGCCATTATAGAAACTTTACTTTTATCTTGCAACAGTACTCTGCAGGTTGTAGATTTTCTGCTATTATTTACATTCAACCCGAAAGCTGTGCGCAATGAAACCGGAAAATCTGAAAACGCATTATTTTATAGACAGAATCATTATCGCTGTCCTGGCGGCAGCCATCCTGCCGGCCGCCCAAACGGCGCCTGCCGCGGACCTGGACACACAGCGGTATATCCCCGTCAGCCAAATCCGGCCCGGAATGGTCGGCTATTGCCTGACCGTGCTGGAAGGGGAAAAAATCGAACGGTTCGAGCTGAAGGTCCTTAGCATCGTCAAAAACCACACGCCGGGCTTTGATATGATTCTCGTTGATGTTACCGACCCTGCCTTCAAGGACCTCGGCTCAATACACGGCTGCAGCGGCTCGCCGGTCTATATAGACAACCGAATGGCAGGGGCCTTGGCCGCAGGCTGGGACGGCTCGATTAAACCTCTCTACCTTGTCAGGCCGATAGAGGATATGCTCTCTATCCCCGAAAAAACCGCCTCAACTGAAAATACACAAACACTGCCCATCAGCCGGACCCTGCTTGCCGAGCCTATACAGCTTGAAAAAATTGCAAAGTCCCTCCTTTTGGCGATGGAACGCGAACATCCTTCAAGCTCCGGGCTTACACTCACAACCTCTTTGTCTGAACAGACCTGCCGGCTGATTCGCAGCCCGTTCGAGGGGCTCGGATTTAACCTGCTTTCAGACCAGCCTGCCGGACGCAGTCAGACCGAACAGACGCCGACATCCTTTCAGCCCGGCGGAGTCCTGGCCATACCGCTGTGCTGCGGAGATATCTCCATCGCCGTGGTCGGAACCGCCACGGAGGTCGCCGAAAACAGGGTCTATGGCTTCGGCCATGATTTTCTCGGCATCGGCCAGGTTGACCTGCCCGCCGCGTCCGGAACCGTCCACACCGTCGTGGCGACAAACAATATGTCCTTTAAACTCGCAAGCCCCGGCCCGATACTCGGAGCAGTCCGCTTTGACCGCTCCGCCGGAGTAATAGCATTCATCGGGCAGCAGCCGAAAATGGTTGACCTGAACATAAACGTCCGGCGATTCGACGACACAAAGCCGCGCAGCTATAAGTGCCAATTGGCCTTTGACCGCCGATATACGCCGATGATTCTCCAGGCCGCCGTAGCCGGCGCCGTCCTTATGCAGGGCTCGCTGCCGCCCGAACATCACATTCGATATAAAGGAGTCCTCGCTCTTGCCGACGGACGGACGGTAAATCTCGAAAACATCTCCGCCGGCGACAACGCCGTTGAACTTACATCGGAGTTGTTCTCGCTCTCGGCGATTCTGCTGAACAACCCATTCCGGCAGATGGACATCCGCTCGATAAATGTTGAAGTCGAAATTCTGCCAAGGGCGCTCGAAGCCGGCATCTGGTCGGTGAACCTTTCCGATACGACCATAAACCCCGGCCAAACCCTGACCGTCGCGGTAACCCTCCGCGGCTTTCGCTCCGAAACGGCCTCTGGCGAAATCGAAATGACCATCCCTGCGGACACACCGCCCGGAACATATCAGCTTATCGTCTGCGGCCCAGCCGAGTACGCCGAGTTCCTGCGAAAAACCGCCCCCCAGCAATGGACAGCCGTGGACGCCGATTCTCTGCTGAAGGTACTCGACCGTGCGCTTAACCTGCCCGCAGACCGCATTTATCTGACAATGCCCCTGCCCCCGTCAGGTCTTACCATCAGAAATATCGAGCTTGCCGACCTGCCTCCAAGCAGGACAAATCTGCTGGCAGACCCAAAACGAGTTGTACCGAATGCTCCTTGCCGCCGCTGGCTTGAGCAGTCCGCCTGCCTCGGCCTTGTGCCGCAGGGCGGTGTTGCCGTCGAACTGACCGTCGAAAAACCTTAATCAGCAGGAAAAAATATGAAAAAACACCCAATTGCCGCGTTTGTCGCACTGATGACCTTATCTGCCGCTGCCTTTGCCGTAACCTCCGTTATCCACCGGCAAAACTCCATCGACCAGTTTCAGAAAGGAACAACGGAAAACACAATGGTCGATTCGCAGGGGACAATCCTGCTTGCCCCGCGCACAGAAAAAATTTCCATCCAGCCATATCTTAAAGACATCTGGACAGTCAACGCCATCCTGACGGATAATGACGGCACGACGTATCTGGGAACCAGCCCCAACGGCCAACTGCTGAAAATAAGCCAGGGGAAAGCAACTCAGATTTACCCGGCGGAAAAAAACGAATCCGGGCTGCCCGACCCGAACAGCCCCTCGAAGGATACCATCAGAAACGAACATATCTTCGCTCTGGCAAAAGACCTGGCCGGAAGACTTCTGGCCGGCGTCAGCGGCCAAAAGGGCAAACTGCTGCGCATAAGCGCCGCGCAGACCGAAACCATTTTTGAATCAGACCAGGTGAAGTATATCTTCGCCATTGTTCTCGATAAACAAAACAACATCTATCTGGGTACCGGCCCCAACGGCCTTGTATATAAACTCGACCCCTTCGGCCAAAACCCCCAAATACTTTACGACAGCCCCGACAAAAACATCCTCTCCCTTGCCGTCGGCTCCGACGGTGTCCTCTATGCAGGCAGCGACCAGCGAGGCCTGATTTACAAAATCAACACAGACTCCGGACAGGCGTCGGTTCTGTTTGACAGCGACCTTGAGGAAATAACCGCACTTGTCGCAGACGGCCAGGGCCGACTGTATGCCGCCGCCACCTCATCAGGCCAGGCGGCCCAGCAGCTCCAGGCCGCGGTAACCGCTCTTAAAAAGGCTCCCGGAAGGCCGGACAACGCTTCGGGGAAATCCGCCGCCGGCACGCAGGGACTAAACCTTCAGACGCCAAACTCAGACGAAACTAAACAACCGCCCCAAAAACCTCAGCCGTCCACGCCGCCTAAACCGACGGTAATGAAATCCGTAAGTTATGTCTATCGCATCAGCCCAGAGGGATTTGTCACGGAACTCTTCAGCGAAAAAGCCCTGTTCTACTCCCTTCAAATGTCCGGGGACATACTGTACCTCGGCACCGGCAACGAGGGAAAACTGTTCCGCATCGACCCGGCAAGCGAACAAAAAGCTGTCGCCTGGCAGGACAAACGCACATCGCAGATTACCGCCATAGCCTGGGCGGATTCAATACTCTATCTTGGGCTGTCCAACCCTGCCGCTGCTGTAAAACTCTATCCCGATTACGAATCCAAAGGTACTTATACATCCGACCTTATCGACGCCGGCCAGCCGGCGCAATGGGGCAAACTTCAAATTGACGCCGATATCCCGGCGGGATGTTCAATACTGATGTCCGCTCGCAGCGGAAACGTCAAAGACCCCAACGACCCGACTTTTTCCGCATGGACTGCGGCTGTGCCGGTGTCAGGCCCTGTCGAACTGAACTGCCCGCTCGGCAGATTCTGTCAATATCGATTGACGCTGAACACATCAGACCGCGGCGCAAGTCCTGTAATCCGCGAAGTGTCGCTGGCCTCTGTCATACCGAACCTGCCTCCGGAAATCCAGGCCCTGACCGTCGCCCGCTCGCCCGACAAACAAAAACCGCATATATTCGTGATAGCCGCAATGCCCGAAGACGCCAACCGCGACCAACTGCTTTTCAAAATCGAGTTTCGCAAAGCAGGACGCACCGGCTGGATAACGCTAAAGAAGAACCTCGACCAGCCGAAATTCGAATGGGACAGCCGTACTGTCGAGGATGGCCGGTATGAAATCCGACTGACCGCCGACGACCGACTATCCAACAACCCACAGACTACCCTTACAGGGGCCAGAATCAGCGACACGTTTGTCCTCGACAACACGCCGCCTCAAATCACCGAGGAAAAAATCGAAATAACAGGCCGTACAGCATCGATTCGTCTGGAAGTCGGCGACGAGCTTTCAATCGTCGGCAAGCTCCTGTTCACCATCGACAGCAACGAGCTTTGGCAGGCCTGTGTACCCGACGATAAGGTCTTCGACACGACAAATGAACAGTTCGCCGTCCGCATCGAAAATCTCGACCCCGGCCGGCACGTCATCGCCTTTGCCGCATCCGACGACCTCGGCAACATCGCCTACAAAACATTCCTTGTAGAAATTCCGGAAAACGAGCAAAAGGCCGCCCAATGAGAACCCTGGCCTTCGACAAAATTGTTGACTGCGTCAGACAGCTTTATATCGACTGTGCGTACAAGCTGCCCGAAGACGTACTGGCAGCGATTAAGTCCGCCGCCCAAACGGAAACAAACGCCCGCGCAAAACTCATCCTCGCCGGGCTTGTGGAAAATGCCCGCACCGCCGGACAAGACCAAATCCCCCTCTGTCAGGACACAGGCCTGCCCGTGGTCTTTCTTGAACTGGGAAGCGAAATTGTCGTCGCCCCTGCCGCCCAGGACAAATACGCGACCGTACTGGACGCCGTCCAGCAGGGCATCGCCCTTGCCGCAAAAGACGGCTTTCTGCGAAACAGCGTCGCAGCCGAGCCGCTCAACCTTCGCAAAAACACCGGCACAAACACGCCCGCGGTGATTCACACAACAATCATACCCGGAGATAAACTGAAAATCACCGTTATGGCCAAGGGCGGGGGCTGCGAAAACAAAAGCGCATTTAAGATGTTCAACCCCACCCAAACAAAAGAAACCGTCGCCGGCTGGATTGTCAATGTCGTAAAAGACGCCGGGGCAAACGCCTGCCCGCCTTTTGTTGTCGGAGCAGGTCTTGGCGGCAACTTCGAACTGGCCTGTATGCTTGCAAAAAAGGCCCTGCTTCGTGAAATCGGCTCAAAAAATCCCGACCCATTCTACGCACAAATGGAAAAAGAGATACTTTTGGCCGTCAACGCGACGGGGCTGGGCCCGGCAGGTCTGGGCGGCGACACCACCGCTCTGGCCGTCTTTCTGGAAACCGCGCCCTGCCATATCGCCTCACTGCCCGTTGCGGTCAACATAGAATGTCATTCTCACCGCCACAAATCTGCCGTTTTATAATTGCCTGCGCCGGACAAGGCGCGTTATAATTAACTTGGACTGGCCGATTCGATTTGTCATACCCGCGCAGGCGGGTATCCAGCTTAAATTTGACATTCTGGATTCCCGCTTTCCGCCCGAGGCGGACAA
>JBGSSG010000255.1:0-1546 GCA_041737185.1 Anaerohalosphaeraceae bacterium | reverse complement strand
GAGAGGTCCTTCCCGCAGAAAAACCGCAACATCCCGCGATTCCGTCCGCAGCGTTGTAAAACAGTATATCCATCCTTCTGCGGCCCCGCAGGTCGCACATTCGCCGGCGGACAAAAAATTCGTACCTGTCGGGCAGGTTCCGACGGCCCAACCTGTTCAGACATCGGCCCCGGCTGCCGACCCTGCCGCTCAACGCCTTCTGGTACAAATAGTTGACCGCGATATAGCCCTGTTTTTATCCTCGCGGCGGACTGGGCACTTTTCTACTGAAACTTTACGGAACAATTAGCCCGTGGCGCCGGACAGTACTCTGCACACCTGGCCCATCGGATGGGCGCAAAGTTTCGACAAACCGCTCCTGTTTTACGGCCTTTGCGCGTTGCTGCTGTCGGCGGTTATTCTTGTCTGCGTGTGGATAAAAATAAAATCCCGCAGGTCCCGCTCCGCACCGTCCCCGATTAAATTAGACCAGGAAGGGCAACTGGCCGGACATATCCTCTCGCTCAAGGCTGGCTGTAAAACTGTTCTTCTTGCGGCATCTTCGCTGGAGTCTCTGCCGATTAATATCACCGCGAAAACCGCCATAGCCCTGGCCGGTTCAGGAAAAAAATGTCTTCTGGTAGATCTTGATACCCGGCGAAACGCCGCCGCCAAGGTCTTTAATATCCGCTCATTGCCGACAAACAAGCCCTGTCCCGTCCCTACCCAATTCGATAATCTTTTTCTCTGGCCCGCCGCGTTTTTCGCCCAGTTCGCCCAGACCAACCTGCGGAACCTGATTCGCTCGGCGGCCGGTCGCTTCGATATCATCCTGCTCAACGCCCCCTATATAGACGGCAGTCCCGACCGCAGGCAAATCGCATCCGTGGCCGATTGCGCGTTTGTCTTCTGCAAAAATTCCACCCAGCAGGCCAGACTGGCCGGACTGCTGAAGGCTTGCGGCTGTACACTTATGTTCTACGTTTAGGCGGGAAAAGCCTCAAACGACAACCCGTCGCCGGCCGTTCTATCAATCAGCCAGACAACCCTGTCCATTACAGGCCAGAGCAAATGAACCGGCCAGACATCAGGCCGGGGTTCCGATGTAAAAATTTTTCTCACAATCTGCCGCTTTTGTGCCCCCGAAACCATTACAACTAATTTACCAGCGTTTTGCAGAACCGGCGCGGCCAGCGTGATTCTCGCATAATCCTTCGCTATCGCCGGCTGAACCGCTGTGAGCCTGTCGGCGATTTTGAGCGTCTCCGACCCGGGCATCAGCGAGGCAATGTGCCCGTCTTCTCCAAGACCCAGCATAACAAGGTCAAACGACACACTCCTTTGGCCGAAAACTTTTCTTAAAACCCTCTCATATTCACGCGCCGATTCCTCCAAATCGCCGCTTTCGCACTTAATCCTATGGATATTTGCCTGCGGAATCGGCAGGCTTTGTAAAAAAGTCCGGGCCGCCAGTCCGTAATTGCTGACGGGATGGTCCGGACCGACGCATCGCTCGTCCGCCCAGAACAGATGCGCCTTGTCCCACTGCCAGTTTGCCGCCTGCGGA
>JBGSSG010000251.1:0-4072 GCA_041737185.1 Anaerohalosphaeraceae bacterium | reverse complement strand
CAGGATGTGCTGTTCCGCGCAATGCTGGCTGCCATTACAAGTTTTCTTATCGCCAAATTGACGGCCCCGCGGATAATCCGCTGGCTGATGCGCAAAAAAATCGGCGACCGGCCCGAGTTCCACCACGCCGCGTTAAATGAGCTTATGCGCGAACGGGCAAACACCCCAACAATGGGCGGAATAATCATACTTACCAGCGTACTTGTCAGCACGCTGCTCTGGGCAAAACTCAACAACCCGTTTATTCACAAGGCGATTTTCATTGTGCTCTGGTTCGGCGGCATCGGCGCCACAGACGACTGGCTAAAGCTTACCAGCAAGATACGGCAGCGGAGCCGCGACGGCCTAAAGGCCTGGGAAAAACTCTTATTTCAATTCGGCGGCGCAGTGCTGGTGGCGCATTTTCTCTACGCCGACTTTGCAAATATCGAGGATGCGAGGATGCTCTGGCTGCCTTTCTACAAGCACGGCATACCGCTGGCCGGCTGGGTCTTTGCAATTCTTAGCATCCTGTACATCTCGGCCACAAGCAACGCGGTCAACCTGACCGACGGAATGGACGGGCTGGCGTCGGGCTGCCTCGGCGTTGTCTCGACGGTACTTGTAATTCTTTGCTATATCGCGTCGGAGATGATGAGCAGGTCGAGCAAAATGACCTGGGCCGGATACCTGCTGCTGCCTCACGTGCCGCAGTCCGGCGAACTGTGCGTCTTCTTCGCCTCGATTACCGGGGCGATACTGGGCTTTCTGTGGTACAACTGCCATCCGGCACAGGTGTTTATGGGCGACATTGGCTCGCTTCCGCTCGGAGCGGCGATGGGCTATGGGGCCGTGGTAACAAGGAACGAAATTCTGCTGCTGCTTATCGGCGGGGTATTTATGATGGAGCTTGGCAGCGTGATTCTGCAAGTGGCCTATTTCCGTTATACCGGCGGAAAACGCATTTTCCGCTGCGCGCCGATACATCATCATTTTCACTTGGCCGGATGGTCAGAACCGCAGGTAGTAGTACGATTCTGGCTGCTCTCGATAGCATTTGCCTTCATCGCGCTTGCGACACTGAAACTGCGATAAAAAACCGCTTTTGGCCCCGCTGCTTCACAATGTTATAATTTTTTCAAAAATTCCGGTCTAATCCGCTGTTCTGGTTCAATAACATATATAGGCACAAGGGAAGAGGTGTACTGTCATTATGGACACAGATAAGACAAAGCGGTTTTTCAAGTTATTTCTTGGTATTCAGCCAAAGTTGTATGCATACATTGTCTTTCTTGTCCACAATGGCGACGTGGCGGAGGATTTGCTTCAGGACACCGCGGCTTTGATATGGGGAAAATTTGACGAGTTTCAGGAAGACAGCAATTTTCAGGCCTGGGCGATGAAAATCGCCTATTACAAGGTTCTCGATTACCGCAAGAAAAAAAATCACAAAGAATTGCTTTTTGGCGAGGAGCAAATGGATTTTTATGCCGCCCTTGCCGCCGATTTCGTTGAAAAGGCCGATAACAGGCTTGTTGCGCTTCAGGGTTGCCTGCAGAAACTCTCTGAGGATGACAGGAAGCTGGTCGATCTTCGTTACAACCACGGGATAACGCTTAAAAGTATAGCTGAAAAGGCGGGGCGGTCAATAACGGGGATTTACCGTGTGATGGCCAGAATTCATAACCAACTCTTAAAATGCATCAGGCAAACCCTGACGCTCGAAGAAATATGATGCAGGAAAATCACAACACAAAAAGTCTTACCGAACTGATTTTGGCGGTTTTTGAAGAGACTGCCGACCAGGAGCAGTTGTCTGTTTTGCGAAAACGGCTGCAGGACAATCCAAAAGCGATTGAGCTGTATTCCGAACTTTCTATTATATATGCCGGCCTGAGAACGGGGAACAGTCGAACACCCGCGGTCAGTCTGCCTGATTCTATGGAAGCGTGCGACCAGGCATTATGGCAGGCCCTTGCGGAAAATGAAAGAACGGCGGAGACGCTGAAGATTGAGAAAAAGCCGCAGCCGCCTGAACTTGTTACAAACATCAGAGAACGCAAGAAAAACATTAAAATCGAACACCGTGTATCCTATTTTAATCTCTGGACAGCCATCGTATCGACAGCGGCGCTTATTCTTGTTCTTGTTTATGTCAGCTTGAATCCACAGAAAAATCAACTCGTGGCCACTGTTTCGGACAGTATCGGGGCAAAGTGGTCGCAGGACGCCGCCATTGAGACAGGCCAGCGGCTTTATAGTTTTCCGGCGTCCTATTGCCTTCAGAAAGGTTATGCCAAACTGTTGATGGACGACGGTGCGGAAGTAATACTTGAAGGACCGGTGCAGTTTTCGCTGATGGATGCAGGAAAAGTATTTCTGCAAAACGGACAGATATACGCGAGTGTTCCGAAGAACGCGATTGGTTTTACGGTTGATACCCCGGCTGCCAGCGTCGTTGATATTGGAACGGAGTTCGGCGTCAATGTAACCGCCGCCGGCGAAACCGAGGTGCATCTGTTCAGGGGAAAGGCCTCGCTGGTATCGGGTGTGCCCGGAAAGACGCTTGAAAGCCGGATGTTGGCGCAGGGCGAAGCCCAAAAAGTCGATACATCCGGCCATGTCCATAGTATCGACCTGGCGACAAAGGGTTTTGTAAGAGGATTGAATTCGAAGGCCGGGGTTGTCTGGCACGGCGAGCCGATAGACCTTGCGGATGTGGTTTCAGGCGGCGACGGATTCGGGACCAGCCAACTTCCGAAGTCTATTCATCCGGTGACCGGTAAGGTTGCGGTGGGGATTACGCCCACTACGGGCACACAATATCCGACGGGAAATCATGCGTATAATCGTGTGGCCGAATTGCCGTTTGTGGATGGAGTATTTGTGCCGGATCGCGCCGACGACGGCCCACCGCAAATCAGCTCGGCGGGTCATGTCTTTGAGGAGTGCCCCGATACCAGTAATTATTTCTGGGTCGAGATTTTCAATACCAGTCGCTATCAGGTTAATACCACCGACTATGTCCCTCGGCTGAAACGCCCCCAGCTTAACGGCGAATTTTTTGACACACTCGACAATCCTTCTATTTTTATGGTGGCGAATGTGGGGATTACTTTTGATTTGCAGAATATCCGCAACTCGCTTCCGGGCGTCTCGATTCGGCGGTTCCGGTCGATTTGCGGCGTTGACAAAGGGTCGCAGCTGGCGTCAATGGATATCTGGGTCCTGGTGGACGGGCGGTTGCGTTACAGTCGCCGGCACATCAGTTATCTGGATCAAGCGGAGCAAGTGGATATTGAACTGGATGCAAAAGATAGATTCTTAACGCTTGTTGCCACTGATAACAACCTTAACATTACCGATGCGTTGGGAGTTATCGGACGCCCTGTTCTGGTTCTCGAATGATGTGTCATAAAATGAAGATATGCCCCAAATTGCGGGATGACGTTGATGCGGCATCCACATAAAGAGCATCTTTTTGGAGGGTACAAACGACAAGTAGAAAATGTGTGCAGTGTGTATTGTGTGTGATGTAAAGCGCGGCGGATGTTCCGTCGCGGAAAAAAGAAAAGTGTACGTTTTTTTGGAGGAATGGAAAGATGAAAAAATCAGTGTTATTTGTAGCAATGGCAGTAATGGCTTGTACGGCCATGGTATCAGCAAACCTGGTGGTCAACGGAGATTTTGCCGGAAACGTTACCGGCTGGAGTTTCTGGGCTAATGGCTCCGGCTATGAGGTCACTTATGACGTCGCCTATTTTGGATGGACGAACCTTCGTTCCATATATCAGAATACCGGAGCGGTTTTTCAGGCCGATACCGCGTACATCATGACAGCCGTCGTCAGCAGCCCTGATAACGGCGCCGGCGGCGGTGCCCAGTACGAAGGCGCCAAGTTGACGATGAGCAAAATTGATGCTGGCGTGTGGACGGAGGTTGCTTTTCAGGATTACATGTTCCCGGCCGAAGACCGGTTAGCCGGCAAGCCAGGGCACTATAGAACAGTTGTATTGACCTTCGACACCGCCACGAATCCTACTGTTGTGGGCACAAGTATTGGTGTCGGCGTTAAGGGCATCGACAATGCCAC
>JBGSSG010000242.1:0-5072 GCA_041737185.1 Anaerohalosphaeraceae bacterium | reverse complement strand
GAAAAGATTAAAGAATTTCTTGAGATAATGAAGGAAGGTCTGGGTGAGCAGGTAGCCATTGAAACCAGGTTCCTTCTGGTGGATGAGAATTATCTTGAAGACATCGGTCTTGATGTGGACATTAACCGGCTCAAGGTGGGCGGGCCCTGGGGTACCGAAGGTGCGGTTTCATTTCAGCAGAGCTCTTATGGGGCGGTAGTGCCCAGTGCGACGGGCATAACCAGCAGTCTGGCTACGGTTGCCGGGACCAGCCCTGCCTTGACAGCGGGCATTGCGTATGGCGCCGAACTGGACGATTTGCAGGTTGATTTTATGATACGCGCCACCCAGATGCATTCGAACTCCAAACAACTAACCGCCCCCAAAGCAGTAGTGCTCAGCGGCGAGTCGGCCACGGTGGAGGTCTTTACTGAGAAACGGCTGCGTACCGATGCTTCACTTAATACGGAGACTTTGTCTTTCGGCGGTGATTCGGCAGACCGTACCGTTTATTACATCACAAATGAGTATGACGACTATACCTCCGGCATCCGGTTGTCCATCACGCCGACAATCACTTCCGACAAGAAATATGTGCTTCTGAGGATATCGACCTATTTGACAGATCTTTCGGTCAATGATGTAGAGGAGACGTTAGGCATAGATACTGATACCAATCCGATAAAATCGACGATTTCCTTCCCGACTACTCAGGTCAGTTCCGTCCAGACCCGTGTATCGGTGCCGGACAAGGGTACGGTGCTTTTAGGCGGCCTGACTCTCACCGCCGAGAAGACCAAGGAGGCAGGCGTGCCGGTGCTGAGCAAATTGCCTCTTTTGGGTCGGCTGTTCTCCAATCGCAGCGAAGTCAAGGATAAGCAAATCCTGCTGATACTGGTAAAGCCGACGATAATGCTGCGAGAGGAAGCCGAAGAGGACGCGACGGCTACGCTTAAATGAGAAAGTTTGTAGTTCGTAGTTCGTAGAAAGAGCTTCCCGCGTTCAGCGAACAGAGAGATTGGCGATTTCTTTCAATCGACAATCGTAAATCGTCCATCGTCAATTCTTCTGCCTTTCAACGGCGGCTTTGATCTGTTGGTAGCCTAAGTGTGCCAGCAAATTGTCAAGAATGACCATCGCGGTGTAATTTTCCGCTACCGGCCAGATACGACCGACAATGGTGGAGTCGCGTCGTGTGATGGCGGCAAGCTGTTTGTTTTCGAGGGTGTATTTGTCGATGGTCTTTTGCGGTTTGTCTATGGTTGGCGTTGGTTTTACGGCCAGCCTGACGATGATGTCCTGGCCTGTTGACAGGCCGCCGGTGATGCCGCCGGCGTTGTTGGAATCGAATACGACCTTGCCATTTTCCGAATGCATCTGGTCGTTGTTTTGGTATCCGGTACTATCTTTTACGGCAAAACCGGCCCCGACCTCGACGCCTTTGACGGCGCCGATTCCTAACATTCTGCCAAGCTCGGCGTCGAGCTTTCCAAAGACCGGTTCGCCCAGTCCGGCTGGGGCGCCGCTTACAACGACCTCGACAACGCCGCCGGAGGAATCGCCTGTTTGGGTAATTTTGTTGCAGGCCTGGAGCATTTGCTCTGCCGCGTCGATGTCAGGGCACATTACGACATTGTGGACGTTATATTTTTCGCGGATTTCCTGATGCGAGATTTTCGGCGACTTGGAGCGGATGGCGTCGATTTCCTGCTCAATCTGGGCGAAAATCCGCATTTTTTCGAGGAATCGCATATCCATATTGACCCGGCCTTTGACGTATATTTCCTGGTAGAACGGGTCTGTGTCGTGCCGCATTTGTTTGTATCGGCGGGTAAAGTCCAGTATTTTTTTATGGTCGATTTGCGGACAGCGGACGCCCGCGACCTCCCTGATGTATGAAAAGACCTCGATGCCGAACAATCGCAAGACCTTTTTGGCGACATACCCTGCCGCGACGATGGTTGAGGTGTATCGTCCGCTGAATATGCCCGCGCCTATGGCGTCGTCATCCGGGCCGTATTTTTGAAAAGAGGCCCAGGAAGCATGTCCTGGCCGGGGGGTTCGGTTTGTGTCCTGATACTGCTTGATGTGGATAAAGTGGCGGTCGAGGTTGGGTATCAGGATTGTAAGCGGGGTGCCGTTGGTGTGGTTTTTGTTGCCGGCGCCTTCGATGGTATCCGCGGCGTTAAGGCCTGTGTAAATTACCGGCAGGTCCGGCTCCTTGCGGGGACTGGACAACTCATCGGCGCCGGGTTTTCGAAGAAGCAGGTCGCCGTAAAGCTCTTGTTCGGTGAGCGTCATTCCGGGCGGGACGCCCTGAAGTGTTGCGCTAAGACCTTCCTGGTAAGAGCCGCCGGAAACGGTCACCTGAAAAAAACGTCCAATGTGACAGCCAATCATTTTTTCAACTCCACAAGAGAATGTTTATTGGATTATAATCGATATGGACACTATCCGGGAATCAATTTTCCGCCGAGGGCCTGCATAAAGGGTACAAAATCGGGGAACGTAACGGCTGCGGCCTCGGCGGTGTCGATGGTTGTTGCCCCGTCAAGAGCCATGCCGGCAATGGCCAGGGCCATAACAATCCGGTGGTCGTCATAGCCGCTCAAGGCGCAGGATGTGAGTTTTTTGCCGCCGTCAATTACCATACCATCCGGCAATTCCTCAATTTTTGCTCCCAGTTTGCCCAGTTCTTTTGCGATGCAATCGATTCTGTCTGTTTCCTTCCGGCGGGCCTGGGGGACGTTGAGCAGTCTTGTTCTGCCCTTTGCGAAAGCGGCGGCGACCGCCATCGCCGGCAGGGCATCAGGCGTTCGGTTCATATCAATGTCCACGCCGTGGAGACTTGAGCCTTTCACGGTAACGATGGAATCGGCTGAAACGGCGATATCGGCGCCCATAGCCTTTAGATAATCGACGACGGCCTTGTCCGGCTGGCTGTCGGAAAAATCCAGGCCGGTGAGTCTTATTTCCTGTCCAAGAACGGCGCCTGCAACCAGAAAGAATGTCGCGCTGGAGAAATCGGCGGGCACTGGCAAATCAAAGGTGTGGTATTTTTGGCCGCCGGGAATTTTGAACCATCGCATATCCTTTTTTTCATACTTGATATTCTGTCTGTCTAACCAGTCGAGGGTCATTTTCGCGTAGTCCTGCTCATACAGCAGGGGGACGTTAATCTCGGATTGACCTCCCGCAAGCGGGCAGGCAAGAAGCAGGCTGGTAAGGTACTGGCTGGTGGGGCAGGAGATGGATGTGATTCCGCCCTTTAATCTGCCGCTGACGGACAGCGGGGGGCAGCCGTTGTTTTTCAGGCAGTGAGCCTTTGCCCCCAGGTTGGTCAAGGCATTTGCCAGTGGTTCAACAGGTCTTCGCTGAATCTGGTAATCGCCGGTGAAGATAACATCCCTGCCGGGCATTGCGAGGCTTGCGGAGCCTATGGCGATGCAAAGAGTGGTGCCGGAGTTGCCGACGTCGATAGTATCCTCGACAGGCTGGATTTGTCCTGCGGTACCCTTGACTATCCATTGATTTGGGTCTGAATTGTCGATTTCAGCGCCGAGCGATTTGTACGTCTTTACGACGCTTTGCGTATCGCCGGAAGCCAGAGGCGACTTTATACGACTATTTCCCTCGGCAAGGGAGGCAATGGCAACAGCCCGAATGGTGTGCGATTTTGAGCCTGGAATCGCCACCTGTCCGTGCAGAGAAGATTTGGCTGCCGTAATTTTCATACAATTCTTAGAGAGTTATCTGTTCGGTTCGCCGCGCTGGTTTTCAACCGGCTTTATTTACCATAAAAACGGCAAAAGAAAAGACATTTCCTGCAAATTCGGGTGCACGTCAAGTTTGGCCCAACGAGGAATGGGAATACCGCCGGCGGATAAATTCAACTGGTTCTACGACGCCCAGAACCGGGTGATTTTTGGCAGGTATGATGTGCCGAGTTATTTCTGCCGGGGCTGCAAAAAATTCTTCGACCACGCTTTGCCGAGACTGCGGGTTCTTGTTCAGACAAACCGCCCGATTGGTTAATCAGGGTCTTGGGTGGTATTTTTTGTGGATGGACCTTAGCCGTTCCTGGTCAACGTGTGTGTAAATCTGCGTGGTGCGAACATCGGCGTGGCCGAGCATTTCCTGTACGCTGCGCAGGTCCGCTCCGCCGCTAAGCAGATGCGTCGCAAAACAATGGCGAAGCGTATGCACGGTGAGCGATTTGGGCATTCCTGCCCGAAGCGCATATTTCTTGACGATGCGCCACAGGTCAACGCGGTCAAGCGGGCGCCCGGTACGCGACAGAAAAAGCCGGTCGCCGCTGAATGGTTTTCTCAAGGCTGGTCGCAGTTCAGAGAGATATTGGCTGATGGCCACCCCGGCCATTTTGCCAAGCGGAACAACCCGCTCTTTTCTGCCCTTGCCGAAACATCGCACATACCCAATATCAAGGTTCACATCGCTTATTTTCAGGCCGACCACCTCGGATGCCCTGGCTCCTGTGGCGTAAAGCGTTTCCAGCAGGGCCTTGTCCCGCAGATAATAAGGCTCAGCGGGGTCGGGCGATTCAAGCAGCCGGAATACCTGTTCTTTGCCGCAAACCGATGGGAGTTTTGTCCAGAGTTTTGGGCTTTCGATTGTATCGGTAAAATTGGCTTTTATTTGGCCGGTCATTATGCCGAAACGCAGGAGCATTTTTATCGCCACCAGCGCCCGGCTGATGCTGTTTTCGGACAGGCCGGCGAGGCTTAAATGATGGGAATATCGATAAATCAGGGACGGTTCGAGTTGTTCGAGGCCGGTCTTTTTTGTGCTCGCTGCAAACAGAGAAAAGCCCAGCAGGTCCCGCCCGTAGCCCAGCAGCGTGTTCTCCGACAGGCCGGCCTCGACGGAAAGATAATTTAAGAACTGGTTGACAAAATCACCGAGCGGATAGGCGTCCAGCTTGTCTTTAATTGTCTGAATCTGGTTAGTGAGCATTCTGTATATCTTTAAGGCTTATTATCTCTACATCGCAACTAACATCGTACTTTTCGGCTATAACCTGTTTGATTATATGGAGTTAAATCCTAAATCCTAATATCTAAATCCTAAACAAA
>JBGSSG010000027.1:0-7462 GCA_041737185.1 Anaerohalosphaeraceae bacterium | reverse complement strand
ATACCTGCGTGATGGACGTAAACCCGATAAAGTACCTGGGCGCAACACCGGTTTATGTCGATATCGAGCCGGATACGTTCAATATTAATCCAGAGCTTATAGAGCAGAAAATTACGCCTAAAAGCCGGGTGCTTATCGCGCAGCACACTTATGGCTATCCGTGCGATATGGACAGGCTGGGAGAAATCGCCCGAAAACACAATCTTGTGCTGCTCGAGGACTGCTGTCTTTCGCTTGGTTCGACCTACAAAGGCAGGCTGGTCGGCACATTCGGCGCTGCGGCCTATTTTTCTTTTCAGTGGAACAAGCCCTTTACCACAGGGCTGGGGGGTATGCTTATCACCAATGACGACGGTCTTGCCGAAAAAATCAGTATTTTGCGGCAAACTGAAATGTGTCGGCCGAGTGTAAAGGAAATCGCCGTTCTTGCCGCCGAGCTTACGGTCTATCGTATGTTTATCTATCCACGAACCACGGCCATTGCTCATCGGTTTTTCCGGTATCTGACAAAAAAGGGCGTCATTTTAGGTTCATCTTCGTCGGCTGAGTTTGAGCCGGTTATGCCGAATGGGTTTTTCAAAGGGATGTCCGGCCTGCAGTGCAGTTCAGGTCAGCGTCAGCTTAAAATGGTAAAGCAGAACATATCGCATCGTCGCAAAATGGCGCAGCTCTATGATTTACTGCTTGCCGATAAGGGTTTTCCTCCGAAACGGTTTGATTGTTCCGTCGCGGAACCGGTCCTTGTGCGCTATCCTGTCAGGATAATCGAAAAAGCAAAAGCCCTTGAACTGGCTGCCTCGGCGGGTGTTGAACTGGGAAGCTGGTTTGAGTGTCCGCTGCATCCGCAGGAAACGCCGATGGATCAGTACAATTATTCGCCGGGGCTATGCCCTGAAGCCGAAAAAGCAAGCGATCAGACTATCAATCTCCCTGTGCATCCCAGAACCAGCGAAAGTACTATTTACCGTACCGTCGAGTTCGTCAGCCGATTCGAACCAGCCCGACCGTAAAGAATTAATCCAAATCCTGCCCCAAATCCTTTCGTATCGCCCCACGCAGCCCTTCCATCTTCAAAAATCCCTTCTTCCAGATAACCGTTGCAGAAACGGCCATAACTATTAAATAAACCACCGCTGCGTACCGCGTGCGTATCTGACTCATTAACAGCCCTATAACCACGTACATCCCCGCCAAGCCGTAACAAATCGCCACGCTTTGTTTTAACGAATACCCACGATCCATCAATTGGTCATAAATATGCCCGCGGTCGGAAACAAACAGCGGGCGTTTGTTTATAAGTCTTCTGGCAAGGGCGGTGGCGGTGTCGAGGATGGGCAGGCCGAATATCACGATTGAGGACATCCACCATCGGGGGATATCTTCGGCAAATAAAATCATCAGTGCAGCGCATATAAATCCCAGGAGCAGACTGCCCGCATCGCCCATAAATATCTTGGCCGGGTACCTGTTAAACGGCAGAAACCCCAGCACGCCGCCCGTTATTCCCAGACAGACAATCATCCGTACCGGGTCCCCGGACTCGCTGAATTTCCACGTAGAGAGATGGACAGCCAGAAACAGCATCCCCAGCGTGATGATTGCCGTAACCCCGCCGCACAGACCATCCAGACCGTCTAATAAGTTAAGCGAGTTTGCGGCTCCGAGTACAAAAAACAGGACAATAAGGGCGCCCAATCCCCATTCAAGGCCGGGCGTAATGGGCTGGCCGGTAATATATGTAAAAAGAAAACTCAACGAAGGTCTGACGCCCGCAAACAGCAGAACTCCTGCCGCGGCGGCCTGCCCTGCCATTTTCTGCCACGGCCTGATATCCATAATATCATCCACCAGCCCCACGAAGCACGCTATACCGGCTCCAGCCAGGATTCCAAGAAGCCCGTCAAGGCTTTTCGAAAAAGATTCAAAGTTTTGAATCTGAACTATCCCGGTCAAAATCCCTACCGTAAGTCCGGCCAGTATCCCTATTCCTCCCAGATATGCCACCGGTTCTTTATGAGTCTTGACCGTTGTGTTCGGCCGGTCAACTATCCCGAGTTTTACCGCAATCTTCTTGCAGACCCACGTTGCCCCAAACGCGCATACCCAACTGCATACAAGCACAGGCCAGAACTGCAAGGCCCAGCTTAGCGGCCTGTCTTTCCCGATAAACGTCTCAAAGATATTCATATTTTCTCCCGCGGGGCCTGATTCGGCAGATATTCTAACTGTCTGATTGAACGTTGTCCATATTCTTTACAAGTAAAAAAACACTATTGCGTTTTAATCTCTTTTCGGTAAAATCACATCCGAATCCGTCGGGAATGTGCTGACTTACTGAAAGGCGTAGTAAAATGAAGGTTCTGATTTCCACGGTCGGAAGGCGTGGATATCTCGTAAAATACTTCAAGCAGGCCCTCGCCCCCGGCGATCAGGTCTGGGGCGCCGACAGCAGTCCGTATGCCCCTGGTTTTGCCTATTGCGACCGCAGATTTCTCCTGCCCGAAGTTATTAATCCCGCCTACCCCGACAAACTGCTTACCCTGTGCTGCGAAAACAATATCGATATTGTCGTTCCGCTCATCGACCCCGAACTGGAAGTTCTCGCACCCCGGCGCGAGCTTTTTGCCGGACACAACATTATGCTCCTTGTCTCGCCCCCCGGTACTATCCAGACGTGCTTTGACAAACATCTGACGTTTCAGTTCGCCCGTAAGCACGGCCTGAATACGCCGCTGTCTGTTTTGTCCGTCGCCGAAGCGCTGGGCTGTCTTGAGTCCGGTTCGCTTGCCTGGCCGCTTATAGTCAAGCCGCGCAAAGGAAGCGCTTCTCTTGATATCTATTCCTGCCACGACGAAATCCAGCTTCGCGGGGCATTTGACGCCTGCCCTGAGCCTATGATTCAGCAGTACATTGACGGCCCGGAGTTCGGATACGACCTGTTTGCGGACGACAAATTCAGGCCGGTCAGCGTTTTTTGCAAAAAGAAACTTGCGATGAGAGCCGGCGAAACCGACAAGGCGGTCTCAACATCGGACCCTGTACTTATCGAGTTCGGCCTGAAATTATTAAAAGCCATCGAGCTTTTCGGACCTGCCGACGTTGACATGGTTCTCTCGCCCGACGGCCCAAAACTGCTCGAAATCAACCCCCGCTTCGGCGGAGGCTACCCCTGTTCTCACCTGGCAGGCGCCGACTTCTGTAAAAAAATCATCGATATCAGGAACGGCCAAACTCCTGCGCCGGACATCGGCGACTGTCCTGACGGCGTTTGTATGCTCAAACAGGACGAAATCATTCGCCCGGACTGGCCTGAACTTACAAACAACCCCTCTGCGAAAAAACCGCCGCTGATATAATTTCCGCTGTCCGGTATAGGCCCCCGACCGCCTTAAACGACTTTTGTTCTTCTGCCGCCGCCAAAACGCAGCGTTGCGTAAGACAAAAGAGCCGCGGCGCTTATCCCGAATACCGCAGCCGAGGCGTCAATTATGAAGAACGCTTTGCCCATTAAAACGCCGCATCCTGACACGGCGCCCAAAAGACCGAGCGGCACACTTATCGCCCACAATCCCCACCAGGGTCTTCCTGCCCCGGGCGGCGACAAGCGGCTAAGATGCTGTATCCATATCAGCGTAAACGCCCCATAGGCCGTGAAAGCGAACACTGTATCCAGATGCCGCGGAGAATACACCCCAAGGATGTTCGACAGATTGCTGACGACGAATATAAATATCGCCGAAACGGCCACCATAGCCGGCCAGAAGCTCATTGCTGTCAGTATCGCAAGGCCCAGCAGTACCCCTGTTATATCCGCAAGGAAATCCATCCTGTCAGGGCTGCGCCCAATCCGGGCCTGCAGGAATTCGTCGATAATCCCGTACCCGACCATCGCTGCAAGCACAATCCATACCTTCAGCTTTTTCCAGCTTACCTTTTCGTAAGGACTGATCGAAAGCCATACGAAAACGACGAGCACCAGGTATGCCAGCACATGCATTGTCTTGTCGCTCATACCCAGGGTAGCAACACCGGGCGGCACCGGAATGTGCGTGAGTACAAATATCGCCGGCCAGTATATCCCCAGCCCGATAAGTACGTATTTATGTCTTCTGAGCAGTTTCATCAGGTTCGGTTATATTTGAACAGGAAGATTTTCTGTGTTGTTATCCGCAGGGGCGGCGGCAAATACATCAAAATCAGGCCCGTACTGGGCAAGGTAGCAGGCCGAATACAGCCGTTTGAACATAAGTACCGGAAGCAAAACCACCGTTCCAATGTATGGAATCGCGGTAATACAGCAGAAACAGCAGCATGTCCCGATGAAAGCTGCCAACATAATTATGCTTATGCACAGGCCGATGACAATCTGAAACAGCAGGTACAAAATAAATTTCCCGAAATTGTTTTTCAGGATTTCCCAGAACCTCTTCCATGCCTGCGTGCAGGTCCGGCGGGCGATATACATTATCGGGACGACAAAGTCGTCGGTAAATTTGTGGACGATGCCGAAAAAGACGCTCGTAAAAAGCATAAAAACCGCCATAACAGCGATTGCTGCGATTGACGCGCCAATCAGTTTTTCCCGCCGGACAATAGGCAGGCATATCACAATCATTCCGATTATCAAGGGGATAAGACAAACAAGATTAATCGCCCACAGGGTCAGTTTGAACAAAAAAAGGCTGTTTGCCTGCGGGGCGTACTGTTTCCACGGATAAGCTATTTCGGCCTTGTTGACGGCTGCGCAATGCAGGAACATAAATTTGCCTCGGCTGCGAAGCCACATCAATACAAGGCTTATCAGCAGGATAACAATCGCCACGAAAAGCCCCAGCGGCACAATCCAGTAGAGATTGGCTTCTATCGAATGACGGATATGCTGCCACTGCGGTCTTCCTTCGCCCGCTGGAAACCTGATGCCGCTTGAGCCTCCTCCCTGGCCGAGCGTTGTCAGCCAGGCGCAGAACCCGATTGTGAACCATTTGCTCGCGTCAAAGGGCGAAAACAAAACCGCCTTGACCTTTGCGATGGCCGCTCCCACAGGTTCGATTACGCTGATTTGTTTTGTCGCTGCTTCCATAACAGAGTCTCCCTTCTTTTTTTATACGGGCCGGACCGGTATGCCGTGTTCGGCGAGGAACTGTTTTGTCCGGCCGATGGTGTATGTGCCGTAGTGAAAAATCGAGGCGGCCAGCACGGCGTCGGCCTTGCCCTTTTCAAGCACCTCAAGCAAACTTTCAAGCGTTCCTGCTCCACCTGAAGCAATCACCGGGATATTGACCGCCTCGGCCACAGCGCGTGTAAGCTCTATGTCATAGCCTGCCTGCGTTCCGTCGGCGTCCATACTGGTTAGCAGAATTTCTCCTGCGCCGAGTTTTTCCGCTCGCACCGCCCACTCAATAACGTCTATATCTGTCGGCTCCGACCCCGCCTTTACACAGACATTCCATTTGCCCTTTGCGGAGGGGTTTCGCCTTGCGTCGATGGCAAGAACGACGCACTGGCTGCCGAAACGCTCTGCGGATTCCCGGAGCACGTCAGGATTCATAACCGCGGCGGTATTTATGGAACATTTGTCGGCGCCGCTGCGAAGAAGCAGGCCGATTTCGTCGGCGCTGCTGATGCCGCCGCCGACCGTGAACGGTATAAATACATTCTGCGCTACCTTTTCGACAAGCTCGACGATGGTCTTTTTCGACCGTATGGTTGCGGTAATGTCAAGAAACACCAACTCATCCGCGCCTTCCGCGCTGTACCTTGCCCCAAGCTCCACGGGGTCTCCTGCGTCCCGAAGATTGAGGAAATTGACGCCCTTGACAACCCTGTTGTCTTTCACGTCTAAGCACGGAATGATGCGTTTTGTGAGCATTGTTTATCCGCCGCAAATCCTCACAAAATTACGCAAAACTTCAAGCCCGTCGTTTCCGCTTTTTTCCGGATGAAACTGGCAGCCGAAGATATTATTTTTTTCGACGGCCGCCGTAAGTTTCACGCCTTCGTATTCCGTATCTGCGACGGCGGCTTTGTCGTCCCGTACCTGTGCATAGAACGAGTGTGCGAAGGCGAAGTATCTGTCCTGCCCCATACCTTTGAACAGCCGCATCTGCTTTGGTATCTGCACGCCGTTCCAGCCCATATGCGGTATCGTTCGTCCCTGCGGTATCGCAATGACTTTGCCGCCGACAAGGCCGAGGCAGCGGTGAGTGCCCATCTCATAACTTTCGTCGAAAAGAAGCTGAAAACCGAGGCATATCCCCAGCAGGGGTTTTCCCTGTTTTCCCTGCCGCCGTATCAACTCGGCGATGGGGGCCAGTTTCCGCATTGCGTATCCGCTGGCGCCGACTCCCGGCAGAATCAAACCGTCCGCCCGTTCAATATCCGCCGGCCGGCAGCTTACCATGATATCTGCGCCGATATACTCGCAGGCGTTGGTTACACTCCGTACGTTCCCTACTCCGTAATCTATGATTACAAGCATAACTTTTTCGTCCGAAACAAAAAGTATTGTAGCAAAAAATGGCCGGTTTAACAACAGGCTGATTTTATGAATTGGCAAATTGTTTCCTTTCTTAATTGAACGGCCGGATAGGTCAACCATTCGCGTAAAGACCAGATATTGTCGGTCAAGTCTGCGGCCATCGCAGGCGTCCTTGCGTGCCCAGGCGGAACTGGCGGCAGCAACAGTTCGGCGAAGCTGCCGAGCAGACCAAATACGTCTCACTTCATGTTAAAATTCGCCACACCCATTTATTTATCCGTTTCCTATTCGCTATTTTAAACCCCTACCCCTTTTCTGTCTTGACAATGGGTAGGGGTTTAGCAATCAGGGCGGTTATAAATGCGTATCACGCTTCTTGTGAAACAATAGCTGGTAATACCAGCCAAATTTGCAAGCGAGGGCTTTTACGACAAATTCAATAAGCAATGCAGCTATATAATGCGACGTTCGTTTTTCCCGGAATGTTTTTACGCCGGCCTTCATCATGCCGCCGGCATAACGTTTAAGGCCTGTTTGTTTGAGAAGCCATCTGTTATCGGCAAAGAATCTTCCGATGTTAAAGTAACGTCTAAATGTCTGTAGTAAAGAATAAGGGTGGCTATGGTAAACTTTTGCCGCTGCTGAGTAATAAACCGAATAATCATTGAGAATAGCTTTAGCAGCGAAAAGCATATCTTCATTTACAATGACGTCATTTTTGAATCCTCCCAATTTCCTGAAAATAGAGCAGCGAATAGCCGAGCACGAATTGGAACAGAAAAAGGTTTTCAGGCCCAGGGTTTTGATATCATTCCTGGTTTTTAGAATGGACTCTGCGGGATAGTTAAACTCCCGTGCGAAACGTTCCAGGGGAGCGGCATTTGGTCTGGGCAGTTGACGGCCGTAGCATATAGCTATGTTTAAGTCGGCTTGCATAGGTCTTATCAGTTCGGCGAAGCTGCCGAGCAGACCAAATACGTCTCA
>JBGSSG010000237.1:0-4462 GCA_041737185.1 Anaerohalosphaeraceae bacterium | reverse complement strand
ATGGATTCCAGACCAAAGGGAAATGGTCTTTGCCGGGTGCCCATGTATTCGCCCAGATTGCATGGAGCAGATTGTCTGCAACGGCCTTTGAGGCATTGTCATTGAACCATCCGTGGTCAAGACCTTTGGCCGATGGTTTCTCGAACTGCCCCGGTTCTATCAGTCGGACAAAATATGCAGCCTGTATTCTTTTGAGAAACTGGCACACTTTGCCGACGCCATTACCGTTTCAAACAGTTTTTTGCAGAAAAAATTCGGAGGCACGATTGTACCGCACGTAAGGGACACGGATATTCTAAACCCAGCCGCCTTTGACAGCCAGGCTCTGCGTGCTGAATATGGGATTGCCGATGATTTGAAAATCGCAGGCTTCATAGGCACGCCCAGGCCGTTTAAGGGCGTCGAGGACCTGCTCAATGCCGCCGCCCGGGCTAAGTCGCCGAACCTGGCGGTTATGATTGTCGGAATGAACGCAAACGATACTTGTTGCCGGAAGATAGAGGAGATGGGCCGCTCACTTCTTGGTAGCCGTTTTATTTCCTTTGGCCCACAGCCTTTTGAGACAATGCCGCGGTGTCTGGCTCTTTGCGATATGGCTGTAATACCTCAGCGAAAGACGCTCGCCACGAAGGGACAGATTCCCGCAAAACTCTTTGACGCTATGGCTATGGCCAAACCGATTGTCGCAACAGACGTAAATGATATCGGCCAGATTCTTTCAGGCTGCGGCCGGGTCGTCCCGCCGGGAAATATCGACCAACTGACCTCGGCCATCGATTTCATCATTTCAAACCCTGACAATGCCCGTCAGTTCGGCCAGGCCGCAAGACAAAGATGCGTTGAACGCTACAGCCTTAATGCCGCAGAACCAGTACTTGCAGGCATCTTTGAGCGTTTTTGTAAATAATCCGTGCCGGTATTGACAAAGAAAGGCCTCCCGTTTCCGGAAGGCCTTTCTTTTTACACGTTGAACTAATTTTAATTGACCACATTTGCACTGGTGCGAGCGTCATCATTGACTAAATACGAATCATCATTTCCCTGAGGCTGCAAGGTAAGCAACTGAGTTGCTGTGGGCGCTAGAGCGGGAAGAGTAGAGGTATTTCCCTGACGCCAGTAATTTTGATTCACGCCGAGCGGGACTATCCAGAAGGTGTAGATATTGTCATTCTTGACACCGACGTCAGCGGTATTCATATAAGCTGAATGACCATCAGCGAATACAATGTTCTGGCCTTCACGACCGTGCGGATAACTGTTGGCCCTTCTGATCTCCGGGGATGATGTTGGAAGTGAGGTTGTGTAATAAGGATTCATTGGCCCTACTGCGTCCGTCCATGCATTCGATGTTATAGCTCCGCTGCTCAAGCCGGTAATTTTGGCGTCAAACCAGGGATTCTTGTCCGCCATCGCGGCAAACGATGCGCCGCGCGTACCGTCAACCGCATACCTGCTCTTTCCGCCGGTAGCCCCGTAAGGCTGATGGTAAGCATAGCTCACACAGTTCTTCGGCCCCTCAATGTTCAAACCTGTAGTATTTGCCCCGGTAGGATCACCGAAGTCCCACATTTGTACAAGGTCAAGGTTATTTAAGTTTTTTCCTGAAAACTCTTTCTGGTCGCTGGCAGGACACACAAAGCTCTTGGGACTCACATCGGCGTTGCGAACAAGCAGATACAGCGAAGCGCCGATGGTAAGTGATCCGGTAGGCAGAGTAGTACCTCCGATCGGCTGCCAGCCAGGGGTTGCTGTCGTAATGGGCCAGGTTGTCAGCGGAGTAGCAGTAGTCTTCGCGACCGCCCATTGGTCTTTGTTGTCGTTGGCATAAACCGTCTGGGCCGTTCCGAGGCCCTTGAGGTTCGTGCCGCAGATGACGCGCATGGCAATCTTCTTTACCTTGCTCAGCGCAGGCATCAGAATCGCCAGCAGCATCGCTATGATCGCTATTACGACCAATAGCTCGATTAGTGTGAAACCTCTTTTCTTTTTCATTGTCTTTCCCTTTCAATTTTTCGCAGGACTTGTCAGCAATCGCCTCCGGCGATTAGCTATCCATTAGTGCTTCCCAGCGTCCCAACACAGAACGCCTGCTGTTTTGTTAACAAATTCCGCCGGTTTTTACGCCGGAGACAAACCGTGTTTGGTTAATGCTGATTCTTAAAAAAATCACTTGATGCGAACTCAAAGAACACGGCGGAAAGGAAAAGCTTTTTCAGGCAGGTCTCAAAATTAAGCGTGAATAAGATAATAATGGCTTTTGTATATTCTTATGCCTGAACCTCTTCACCGTTTATAGTCTAACCCGGCCTAAGCAAAACGTCAAGAAAAAAATCAAAAAAAATTGAATTCTTGCAAATTTCTCCTTTTGCCGGTAGTGTACCCTCTCTTTTTGAACCGTTTTTACTGTTAAAAGATTTTTCCAATTAGATACGAGCAGCGATGAAAGGACAGGCAATGAACCCCGATGCACGATACGGCAAGGCCGTTTCAAAGCTAAAAAAGCATCATCAGCAGCATCTTTTAAGGTTCTGGAGCGAATTGAGCGACAACCAGAAGGCCGATTTCCTGCCCCAGGTCGAAAAACTCGACCTCAAAAAAATTTCAAACTGGATTGAAAAATACGTAAAAAACGAGTCCCCGCTCGAAATACCCTCGAATTTTGCCCCCGCACCTTCATATCCGCCGCAGCCAAAAGACCAGCAGCAGGCCGAAAAGTACCAGCAGGCGCGCAGGCTCGGAACAGAACTGATTCATAAAGGCAAGGTGGCGGGGTTCGTTGTCGCAGGCGGACAGGGCACCAGGCTCGGTTTTGACGGGCCAAAGGGCGATTTCCCGATAAGCCCCATCCGAAAAAAGACCCTTTTTAGAATCTTCGGTGAAACCATACTGGCCGCCTCAAAAAAATATGATACCGAACTCCCCTGGTATGTAATGACCAGCCCCATCAACTACTCACAAACCTGTCAAATCTTCGAGCGGGAAGATTATTTCGGCCTCGATAAAAAAAATGTCTTTATCTTTCAGCAGGGTACTATGCCCAATTTCAGCTTTGACGGCAAAATCCTGCTTGCGGACAAAAGTACTATTGCCTCAAGCCCCGACGGCCACGGCGGCAGCCTGAAAGCCCTCGCCGAGGGCGGCGCTCTGGAGGATGCCAAACGCAGAGGTATTGAATTCCTGTCCTATTGGCAGGTTGACAATCCACTCGTCAATCTCTTTGACCCGCTGTTTATCGGCCTGCACGCCCTCGACAAGTCGGAAATGTCCTCAAAGGCCCTGATAAAGGCTCACCCCGCTGAAAAAGTCGGAAACTTTTGCGCAGTTGACGGCAAGGTTACGGTAATCGAATACAGCGATTTGCCTGATGAGCAGTCCCGCCGGCAAAATCCCGACGGCTCACTCGTTTTCGAGCTTGGCTCTATCGGCATCCACGTCATAAGCGCATCCTTCGTCGAAAAGCTCAACGCGAAAGGCGATTTCGCCCTGCCGTTCCATCGCGCCGTCAAAAAAATCGCGCATATCGACCATAACGGAAACTACGTCGAACCTGCCAAGCCCAACGGCGTCAAGCTGGAAGCCTTCATTTTTGACGCCCTGCCCCTGGCGAAAAATTCCATCATCCTCCAGACCCTGCGGAGCGAGGAGTTCGCCCCGGTCAAAAACGCCACAGGCCCCGACAGCGCAGAAGTAACCTGCCGAATGATGATTGAAAGGTCTGCCGACTGGCTTGAAAAGGCCGGCGTGAAAATCCCCAGAAAACCCGACGGCCTGCCCGATTGCACAATCGAGATTGCCCCGTCGTTTGCTCTGTCTTTGGATGATTTGCAGACAAAGGCCGACAAAATACAACCCATCAAAACCGGCGACAAAGTCTATCTCGCCTGAACAACGACAAACATCCGCCAATCATTTAGCCCTCGGACATGTGCCGGGGGGGTTGTTTTTGTCATTCCCGCGCAGGCGGGAATCCAGTTTCTTGTCCGAAATGTTCGACACATTTACCCTGTGCGTCAGTTCGCCCACGGGTACGTCGATTCCTTGACCGTATAATAATTCGCGTCTAATTTCTCCTGCAAAAGAACCAGCCCCGCGCTCCGCCGCACCATCTCTTGAATATATCGCGCCTCATCCATTGTCAGTCCGCGCCCCAGCATATCCTTCTCACGATAGCTCAGCCATTTCTTAATCACCTGGTACCCCCCGATATAATACCCCCATACGCCTACTGGCACATTCTTCACATACACCATCTCGTTCAGATAAATATCGTGCGTCTCCGCCCCCAGAGCCTGCCGCGCCGCCGCAGGCATCGCCGCAATCTCATCCTCCAGGTACGGCCGCGTTATCACCCGCCCCTTGCCCGGCATACAAACATCACCTTTGCCCTTATGCCCCCACCCCGCCGTAACATCCAATTCTCCCGCCTCCGGGCGAATCGTCCCGCCCCCAACCCGGCTGATTA
>JBGSSG010000214.1:0-2454 GCA_041737185.1 Anaerohalosphaeraceae bacterium | reverse complement strand
TTGTTATAACAACGCGAAAGAGCGATAAAAAGCCGGAAAACCCGTTCCGACAAATTCCTGCTTACTTTACATCCCACCCGTCAATATTGCAAGAAAATTGGGGGTAGGCCCTACTGCTTCGGAATAGATAAAAAAGCTGCTCTGGAAAGTTATCTTGAACAGGCCGCCTATTTGTACTTTTCACGATTGAGTTTTCCTGTTTTCAAGCGGCCTGAATATGGAAATTTTCCGTCAGCGGCGTTTGCAATTCCGGCCAGTATTTTTTCCGCTTTCGGAAAAAGCTTTCACACGCCCGCTTGAATCCCCCAAACGTTTCATAATAGTGATTATTCAACACTTTCTTCTTGAAAAACTTCCAGTACCGCTCAATCAGATTCAAATTGGGCGAATACGGCGGCAAAAATATCAATTTGATATTCGTCCCCTTCAGCGCCTTCTTCAGCCACCGTGAACGATAGTACCGGCCGTTTCCACAATGATATTCAATCGCTGACGGCCGTCAGCCTTTGGCTAACGCGATGACGGCCTTGACGCGGTCGGCCTGGTGTTTATCACGCAACGAGCGGTGCAACAGTTTAAGTTCAGCTATTTTTCCACTGGACAATATATAATCTCTCATATAAAGTATTTATCGGACACAAGATGCTTTCTGATTGACAAATTATGGGATTTTTCAATCGAGAGCAGTATAATCTCTTATCCTGAATAAAATTACATAAAAGCAGTTTAGCTCAAGCTGCGCTGTAGTCTATGGGCGCTGCCGATTGCGGGTTTCGGTTTTAAGGCGGCGCGGCCGCGGTGGAGAGTGTTTACCGGATAACGGCGTTTCTTGCCATGGGCCTGACGCTGGTCGGGGTTTCGTACTTGTACCAGTTTTTGAAGAAGAAGGGATTTTTTGATATGACGGCCAAATCATCGGAGTAGGAATGAAGACCTGTTTTCTTTTTTTAGCGATTGCCTGTCTTGGCGACGGTGCGGCTGGAGGGGATGAATTCCGTCAAAAGGCGATTGAGTTTATGCGTGGCACGGCGATGGAGAAATATCTCAATGCTCCGGTAAGGATATTGGCCGGGCCTGATGGGACTGTTCAGATAAGCGATGAGGGGATTTACATATTTCAATATACTCTTGAAAGACCTGAAATATCATCTGAGCCTAATGTGCTGACAGGAGACGGGCTGATACTGCCGGCCACAGCGGACAAGGCGGTGTTTATTACGCACGGGTGGATAGACCGCGGCGAGAAAGACTGGTCGGCGAGAATGGCTGCGGCAATAAGAAAGCGTACAGACCCGAACCAGTGGGTATGCGGGTATTTTGACTGGTCGGGCGGCTCTGCGGTGATAACTTCGGTTCACGCGGCAAGATACGCCAGGGATGTGGCAGGTCAGCGGCTTGCGGCGGCGATTTTAAGGCTTGGGAGCAAATGGAAACACATACACCTTATCGGCCATTCGGCAGGAGCCTGGGCGATTGAGATCGCAGGCAGGAAGCTGCTGGAAACGATGCCGGACTGCGCGATACATCTTACGTTTTTTGACGCGTATGTGCCTATAGAGTGGGAAGCGGATGAGCTTGGCAAGTCAATATCAGACAAGAGATACGAGGGTCGCTGCCGGGCGGAGCATTATTATACGCGGGATATTACGCTGAAAATGACCGAGCACAATCTGACCAATGCGCATAATGTGGATTTAACGGCGGTTGACCCGCTGGCAGCAGAGCATGAGTTTCCATACCGCTGGTATATGGCGACGATTACGGGCGCTTACCAGCGGTGGGATGAGAAGAAAGAGACAGTGTACAAAAAATCGGGGGCCCTTGAGTATGGCTTTGCCAGGAGTCTTGAGGCAGGAGAATCAAACTGGCGGGAAAGCCTGTCGCTTAAGGCAGGCGGTAAGGCGGTGCGGATTTTAAGACATTAAGGGGGGATTTGCCTTAAGAAGACCTGTTATTGAGGTTGTATAATGGGGCGTTAAAAAAGCAGTTGCAATTCCGCACAGGCTGTTTATAATGTATGTTTTGTCTGATTTTGGATGGCATAGGCCCTTTATGGGGGGGGGGATGTCCCAGGCCTGCCGGAAAATCCTGGTCTGAAACGACATTGTATAAAACTTTAAAAATCGGAGCCGAAGCAATGGTAAGTCTTACTGAAATGAAAGAAGTGTTTTCAGGCGAACTGCCCGCTTTTGAGAAGCTCAGGGGCCTCAAGCGTGTTGTTCAATCAAGCGAACGCAATATGCTGGAAATGAGCAGGCAGGCTGAACAGTCCGGCGGCAATGCGCTGGCCGGGGGCATAGCCTATTGGCTTTGCGGCAACGCCCGGCAGGCTGAACCGCTGCTGAAAAAAGCCAAAGACTGCGTTCAGAAAGCATTGGCGCTGGGCGAAGTCTATAGACAGCTTTGTCAGTACGACAAGGCGATAGAACAGTTTGACAAAGCGGCGGAACTGGG
>JBGSSG010000195.1:0-6927 GCA_041737185.1 Anaerohalosphaeraceae bacterium | reverse complement strand
TTTAATCTGGTACTGATTATTCCTATCTTGGGACTTCTTGCGTTTTTTGATCAGAGTAGAATTCCGGTGGAATGGAAGAATTATGTCTATTGGTCTGGAGACGAGAAATCTATTATGGAGATTGGAACACCGGCCAACCGTTTGTCAACTGCATACGCGATTGCGAGTCTCAGTGGCAAGAAACCAAGATGGGTTTCCAGCTACGACCATCATATGGGAGGCTTTTGGGTCGGCAAGACTTCACCTCCAAACAAGAATTGGAGATGGATTGACACCAGTGATGCAAATAGCGTGGTTGAAAGTTACGACCATCGCCTTGACCCACTAATCAGTCGTGTTTCGCAAGGCAAGCCATATTTGTGGCCTTTGCAATCTGATACCAGCCATATTAAAGTTGGGAATATATGGACTGATGATGCTTTGGGAGATTGGTGGTTCGATCGGGGCATAAGCAAGGCAAAGCAGAAACGTATTCAAGCATGGTTAGCATGGTTATCTAATCGGATTCCGCCACTGCATTCTGTCCCTATTTGTGCCGAAACAAATAAATTGAAAAAATACAAGTTGCGCATAGACGGACATGATTGGGAAACCTTGACCATTCCCGAATTACCAATGCGGCAAAATGACGAATTATATTTAGGCCGTGGCGTCTCAACTACCCTTGTAAAAGTAGAAGACCAGCCTATGTTCTTAGGGACACGAGCATTTACTGAGGCGTGGGACTCTGTTAATGCATGGGTTCTTGTACCAAACTTACCTGAAAAAGCAGACCAATAACGACACACCATCCGCGAGATCGGCTATCCGACACTCACGCCAATAACACTGGCTTATGCCACAGGGACACTGCTGGGGGCGGATAAAATACAGTGGAATCCGACGGTTCCGGCTCTGGGCTGGTAGCGAGAATTTTACATCGCTGCCGGCGATCTCGGCCGGTGCGGTGGAAATCCAATAGAATCGCTGAATCGTCGCATTTCCGTACTTTACAAACCAGAGATGTTTGTCTAAAATACAAGTCCCGGCGATTTTAACCGCCCGGGACTTTTTTTATTGACGCTATATCGATTTTACCCATGGCGATGACATATTGTCATATAAGCAGATATACCGGGTTATATCAAATATCAAAATGCAAAAATCAAAAATAACAGGTACTGACCACCGCCGTCTGCCCGGCAGTCGAGGCCGGATGGCTGGCTGTGAATGAAAGACCTGTTTTTGAATTTTGATTTGTCATTTTGCTTTTTGATTTTTAATCTTTGATTTTTAGTCGTGGTTTTTATATAAGTTGCGATGTAATGTTAATAGCAAATGGATTCGGGACGTATGACAGAGGAATTGTCAAAGGTTTATGAACCAAAGGATGTCGAGGCCCAGGCAGAGCAAATCTGGCGGCAGGGGCGATATTTTCACGCCGATGCGACGTCGCAAAGCCCCCACGGGACCTATACGATAGTCATTCCGCCGCCAAATGTAACCGCTGCGCTGCATCTGGGCCACGCCCTGAACAATACGCTTCAGGATATCCTCATCCGTTTCAGAAGAATGCAGGGCCGCAACACCCTCTGGATGCCCGGCACAGACCACGCCGGAATCGCCACACAGACCGTCGTGGAAAAACAACTCCTGGCGGAACTCGGCAAACGCCGGACTGACTTCGGGCGCGACGAATTTCTCGCTTATGTCCAGTCCTGGAAGGATGAATACGAAATCAGAATCCTGGCGCAGTTAAAATCTATGGGCTGCTCGTGCGACTGGGACAGAACCCGCTTTACTATGGACGAAATCTGTGCCCGGGCCGTGCGCGAGGCTTTCTTCAAACTCTTTGCCGATGGTCTGATTTACAGGGGCAAACGGTTAGTCAACTGGGACCCAGCCACCCAGACCGTCCTTGCAGACGACGAAGTGGAACACCAGACGGTGCAGGGCCATTTCTGGTATCTGGACTATCCGCTCGAAACCCCCGTACAAATCGACGGCAAAACCATCGAGTACATCACCGTAGCCACTACGCGCCCTGAAACAATGCTCGGCGATACAGCGGTGGCGATGAACCCCGCCGACCCGCGGGCAAAATACTTAGTCGGGAAAATGGTCCGTCTGCCCATCGTCGGAAGAATCATTCCCGTCATCGCAGACGAGCACGTTGTTCTGTCTGACGCCCAAAGCGACGACGAAAAGGCAAAATTCTCGACGGGCTTTTTGAAGGTAACGCCCGCCCACGACCCGGACGACTGGCAAATCGGACAGCGGCACAGCCTGGCCGTTATTAACATAATGGCCCCGGACGGCTCTATCAGCGACAAATTCGGCTGGACGGATTGGCAGCAGATTAAAAACCCCGACGTCGAAAATCTCATCGGGATGGACCGCTTCGAGGCAAGAGAAGCCGTCGTCGAATGGTTCCGGCAGGAAAACCTGTTGGCCGAGGTCAGGCCTTACACGCACGACATCGGACACAGCTACCGAAGCCACGTCCCCATCGAACCATATCTGTCCGACCAGTGGTACATCGCTGTAAAACAGCCCATTACCAATTTACGATTTACGATTGCCGATTGTCGATTTGAGACCGAAAAACACGACGGAGTCACATATATTAAAGGAACGAATGTTCCGGTAAACTCATTAGCCGGGCTGGCATTAGGGCCGTTGTTGGATGAACGATTGAAATTTTATCCTGAACGCTACAGCAAAAATTATCAAAACTGGCTCGAAAATCTTCGCGACTGGCCAATCAGCAGACAACTCTGGTGGGGACACAGAATCCCCGTATGGTCTTCAGGCAAATCACCTAAAGACCTCGACCCGCAAAAGGCCTGCATAAAACAGTTTCAAAACGAACAGGGCGATACGGTTTATTATGTCTGCACAGCTCCCGATTGTCCGGATATCGAACGGTCTTTGCTGCAGCAGGGTTTTGTTCAGGACCAGGACGTTCTCGACACGTGGTTCTCTTCTGCCCTCTGGCCGTTCAGCACGCTTGGCTGGCCGGAAGAAACGCCGGAACTTAAGACCTTCTATCCGACCGACGTACTTTGCACCGCCCGTGAAATCATCACGCTGTGGGTTTCGCGTATGGTGATGATGGGCCAGTACTGTCTGGGCCAAATCCCATTTGCCGACGTCTATATCCACGCGATGATACAGGACGGACAGGGCCGCAAAATGTCAAAAAGCCTCGGCAACGGCATCGACCCGCTTGTGGCCATCGACAGCCACGGGGCCGACGCTATGCGTTTTACCCTGGCCAGTATGACCACCGACACGCAGGACGTGCGAATGCCGGTCTGCGAGATTACCCTTCCCGACGGCAGGGTTGTCAACAGTTCGACCAAATTCGACAACGGCAGAAATTTTTGCAACAAGCTCTGGAACGCCTCCCGCTTTGCGATGATGAACCTTGCCGGCACAAACCCCGACGATTTCCGCCCGCGGTCTCTGGATGTCTGCGACAGATGGATACTCTCCCGCCTTGCAGGCGCCATCCGCGAAACCACCGATGCGCTGGAAAACTTCAGGTTCAATGAGCCGCTCAACCAGCTTTACCGTTTCTTCTGGAACGACCTGTGCGACTGGTATCTCGAATGGGCAAAGCCGCGCCTTGCCGACCCCGCTCAAAAACCAGTCGTTCAAAATGTCCTTGCTTTCGTCCTCGACCAGACATTGAGACTGCTGCACCCGTTTGTGCCATTTATCACCGAAGGCATCTTCGGGAATCTAAATCAGATTGTCCCCTCTCGCCGTCTGCCCGGCGTTGCCGATGCGCCGTCGGCCCCGGCCCTTGTGGTCGCCGCCTGGCCGTCGCCGCTCGACGAGCTTATCGACCCTGTCGCCGAATGCGACATCTCGCTTGTCCAGAACGTTATTCGCGCCGTGCGCGAAATTCGAAACAAATACAACATTCCCCCCGCCAAAATCCTCGACTGCTCGGTACAGGCCCCTCGCGAACAGGCGGCTGTTCTCTCGAAGGCCAAAGAGCTTATCCGTTCATTGGCCGGAATCGGCGTTCTCGAAATAGCCGAAGACCTGAAAAAACCAAATTCCGCCGCTGCCGCCGTTGTTGACGACCTCCGCATTTATGTCCGCGACGTCATCGACTCCGACTCCGAACGCCGCCGGCTGCTCAAGCAAAAACAATTCCTCTGCGACGGCGTCACGCCTCTGCGGAAAAAACTTGACAACCAGGCCTTCCTCGCAAACGCCAAACCAGACGTTATCCGGCAGACCCGCGATAAATTAAAGGAGTTGGCCGACCAGCTTGACGCGGTCGAAAAACTTCTGGCCGAACTGGAAGAATAATCGCACGAAAGGAATGGCTATGGACATCCCCGTTGAACTGCACCAGATTATGATTAACGAGTCCGCCGACCAGCAAATCATCGTATTAAAGGAACTCGCCGGCGACCGAAGCTGTCCCATTGTCATCGGAATGCCCGAAATCCTCGCCATCGACCGCCGTATCAAAGGTTTTCAGCTTCCAAGACCGCTTACGCACGACCTTTTGGCAGACGTTATAGACAAGCTCGGCGGAAAAATCGAAAAAATCGTCATCAACGACCTGCAGGAGCACACCTTCTTTGCCTGCATTCATATCCGACAGAAAGACAGGCTCATAGAGATTGACAGCAGGCCCTCGGACGCCATTGGCCTTGCCGCCGGTCTCAGCGTTCCGATGTTTGTGACTTCCTCTGTTTTTGACCAGCTCCAGATGTGAAATTGGCCAGCATCAGCAGGCCCACGCCCACGCACAGGAAACTATCCGCTGCGTTAAACGTCGGCCAGTGATACGCCCCGACATAGACGTCGATAAAATCCCGCACATACCCGTCATTGAACAGCCTGTCATAAAGATTCCCCGCTATCCCCGCCGTCATAAGCCCAAGCCCCGCCTGCGAAAGCCTCCGATGCGCCCCGCCAATCAAAAACATCACCGCCACCACAACCAGCGCCGCAATCGATATCCACATTAAAAGCTCTCGCTGCCCCCTTGCTATGCTGAATGCCGCCCCTGAGTTTTCCACCCGAATCAGGTTGACAAATCCTTTCACAAGCTCCATTTGCCTAAATGGCCTGCCCGTAAGATATGCAAAAACTGAGTACTTGCTCCACAAATCTATGCCCGCGCCCCCGGCAGCGAGCGACCAGAATAAAAGATGAGCCGCCCCGTCAGGCCTGCTCCATGCCGGGCAAACCTTCTGGTCTCCTTTTTTGTCCGACCACCTGTCTTCCATTTTCTATTTTCGATTTTCCATTTTTTTGACGCTGATTAACACGGATTTACACTGATTTTCATTCCTTGATACACACCTACATTCCTACATACCTACATACCTACATTCCTATATACCTATATTCATTTCTACTTATATTTGTCCATCAGCGTTTGCAGCTTGGGCTGGTCGCCCTTTAGCTGCAGCGATATCCCCCACTGCTCCATCGCCATCGCCTCAAGTTTCGGGTCATTATTATTCTTCAGCGCAAGGAGCATATAGGCCACGCCAAGTCCCTTATGCGCCATCCAGTCCCCCTCGCTCATCGCTGCTGCGCGTTTATAGCTCTCGACCGCCTCTTCCGTCTCCTTGAGCTTAAGCTGCGCAAACCCAAGATACTGATGGGCAAGGGCGTTATTCGGGTCGGCCCCGACGACGTCGGTAAGCAGCTCTTTGGCCGCGCTGAATCGTCCGCTTCGCAGATACGCCGCCGACAGCGGGACCATAATTTTTGCGCTATTGCCCTCCATCTCCAGCGCGCGCCTGTACGCGTTTATCGCCTCGGTATGGTCTTTCTTGGCCTCGTACAAATCCCCCATCAGCACCTCTGTCTCCGGCTCGTTGGGGTCGAGCTTTTTTGCCATCCCGGCATATTCGAGCGACAAGTCCAGCTCCTTCAGTTCATAATAACACCTGGCCGCGTTCAAATGCGCAGGATAATGGTTCGGGTCGAGTTTGCAGGCCGTTACATACGCCTTTACCGCCTTGGCAAATTCCTTCATTACCTGATAGACCTTGCCGAGATTGAAAAAGTCCTTGAACGACCACGGGTCAAACTCCGTCGCCTTTTCATACGCCGCAGCGCTCTGTGGATACTCATTCATCGCCTGATGGATATCGCCCTTGAGCGAATACGCCACCGCGAACTCCGGGTCAAGCTCCAGCGCAAGCTCAAGTTTGCGTATCGCATCAAGCCGCTCGCTCAAGTCATTGAGCATTACAGCGTCAACATAAAGACTGATTGCCTGAGCCTTCTGCTCCTCAATCTGCTGGACGATAAGCTCCTGTTCGTTCAACTGCTTTGCCGGCTCCTGTACCACCGCCGCCGGCTGACAGCCCGCCAGCGTCAAAACCATCCCCGCCAGCACCGCCGCTGCCCGCCCTGCACACCTGTCAGCCATTCTCCTGTCCTTTCATTGTGTCTTTCCATTGCCCGGCAGTTCAGCCGGAACTTGAAAAGCCGCATTTTCAGATAAAAACCGCCCCGATTATAGCATAATTCCTCCTCCTGTCAAAGCCTTTATCCCCCACAGACGCCCCCCCGATTTTTTGCCCGAAATCTTCCATTATCAAATTGACAAACACGGCCGGGGGGTATATATTCCCTGCCTGCAATGTGCGTCTCCTGACAGTATAGCGAGGCTTTTCGAGTACCAGAGGGAAATTATGCCCATAGTAGTACAGAAATTCGGAGGCACGTCGGTGGCCAACGCGGAGAAGATTCGCAAGGCCGCTATCCGTGCCATTGAGTCAAAAAAACAGGGAAACGATGTTGTAGTCGTGGCCTCTGCACGCGGCAAGCAGACCGATGAGCTGATTGCCGACGCAAAGGAACTGCATCCCAACCCACCTAAGCGAGAGCTTGATATGCTTTTAAGCACCGGCGAGCAGCAGACCGTCTCGCTTATGGCGATGGCCATAGACGCCC
>JBGSSG010000156.1:0-5370 GCA_041737185.1 Anaerohalosphaeraceae bacterium | reverse complement strand
GCCGACGCCGTCCCCGGCTGGTTTCAGGCCGTCTTAACGCTCTACGATTCGAATGACAAGGAACTCGCCTTTGTCGATGATTACCGCTTCAATCCGGACCCTGTACTTTTTTATAAAATCCCCGAAACAGGCCGATATGAGGTTCAAATCCGCGATTCAATCTACCGGGGCAGGGAGGATTTTGTTTATCGAATTTCCATAGGAACTTTCCCCTTCATTACCGCGATGTTTCCGCTGGGCGGCAGGGCCGCCGTCCCGACAACCGCCGAAATCAGCGGCTGGAATCTGCCGGAAACCAAATTATTACTGGATACAAAACCCGGCCAAGACCGCATCCGGAGCGCCAGATACCAGGATAAAGACCGGCTGTCCAACGATGTAATTTATGCCGTCGATACCCTGCCCGAACGCGATGAAACGGAATCAAACGATATCTTAAAGAATGCCGAGCGGATTGAAGCGCCGATAATTATCAACGGCCGAATCGGAAAGCCCGGCGATGTTGACATATTCAGATTTAAGGCCGCCACAGGAAACAAAATAGCGATAGAAGTCTCTGCCCGAAGATTGAACTCCCCTCTCGATTCTATGCTTGAATTGACCGACGAATCAGGCAAAGTACTGCAAAGCAGCGACGATTATGTAACGGTCGATAACTACCTGTATAAGGACGCCGAGGGCCTGTTGACGCACCGGGCCGATTCGTATCTTCTTGCCGAACTGCCCAGAGACGGCACGTATTACGTACGTCTGTCCGACTCACAGAATCAGGGATGCGATGCCTGCGGATACCGTCTTCGAATAACTCCCCCGCAGCCCGATTTTGAACTGCGTCTGACGCCTTCCAGCCTAAACGTCCGGGCCGGGACCGTTATCCCGTTCTGTATTTACGCATTTCGCAAAGACGGTTTCAACGGCGATATCGAAGTATCGCTCAAAGACGCCCCGCAGGGATTTGAGCTTGCCGGCTCGCGGATTCCCGCCGGAAGGGATTGTATCAGAATGACCCTTGCGGTTCCGCCTAAAACACCTGCTCAGCCGATAACCATCCGGTTGGAAGGCCGCGCCGAAATCGGCGGCCGAACAATCACCCGACCGGTCGGCCCCGCCGATGATATGATGCAGGCCTTTCTTTATCGTCATCTGGTACCGTCGCAGGAACTTATGGTTTCAGTCAGGAACGGAAAACGAATTGCCCCTGCCGTTTCGATGATTGACCGCGGCCCGGTACATATCCCAGCAGGCGGCACAACTCAGGTACGATTCAAAACCGCCGGAGGCCAGATGCCTCAAAATCTAAAACTGCAGCTCAACGACCCGCCCGGCGGATTGACGCTGCAGGATATAACCGTTGCTCCCCAGGGCCTGACGCTCCGAATAAAAGCCGATAAAGACATATTGAAAACCGGCTTTGCGGACAACCTCATTATCGAAAGATTCGCAGAGGCGCCGCCAAAACAGAACGACAGGAAAACCGCCAATCAGCAGGAACTTGTCTCAATCGGGTTTTTCCCGGCCGTCCCCATTGAAATCGTACCGCAATAATCACTATTGGATAAGTGCGGTTTATAATTAACTGCTTACAACAGAGGTTTACTATGACAGAAGCGATTGAAAATATCGATGTGCGTGTCCTTGAAAGAAAAAACTGCAGGGAGTATTGGATTCATTCCGCCGAAAATCATAACCGCGGCGCCCGCATCATCCGCAGTGTTTTCGATTTTCTGAAAGCCAATAGCTTAGAGCCGGTCTCGATGCGATTTTTCGGCAGCCGGGAAGCTGTCGCCCAGGCCTCGTCATTTCTGGAAACAAAGACAAAAGAGACCGGCTGCCCGCCTCTGTTTATCTTACAGGACAATTCCGCAGAGCAGGACTGTCTGAATGTCCAGATTCACGCCTTGTCAAAAGACCGCTCCGAACCTCTCTATTGTGAGGATAAGCTTATCGGCCGGGCGTTTGAGGATGACTGCGCGAAATATTATATGCTCAATATCCTGCCCGATGAAAGGATTCAAGACCCATTCAGCCAGACGAAGAATGTCTTTGAAAAGGCCCATAAAATACTCCAGAGTCTCGGTTCCGGCTTTCCCGATACAATCAGAACCTGGCTGTTCGCAAACGATATCCTTTCCTGGTACGCGCATCTCAATAAAGCAAGGAATCAGTTTTTTGAAGAGCAGAATATCTATAATCAACTTGTACCTGCAAGCACCGGGGTCGGCGTTGCAAATCCATACGGCAAAGCCCTGGCGGCTCAGTTCCTGGCCCTTCGGCCTAAAGGCAAAGCAGTCAGCGCACAAAGTATAAACTCACCACTTCAGTGCCCGGCGCTTAGTTACAAAAGCTCATTCAGCCGCGCCGTAAAAATTGACCTGCCGGACCTTAACAGGCTTTATATCTCCGGAACCGCAAGCATCGACAGAGACGGCAAAACCGTCTTTCTCGACGACACTCCTGCGCAGATTGACTGGACTATGCGGGTCATAAAAGCAGTCCTCGATGAAGCAGCGATGGACTGGTCCGAAGTCGTAACCTCGATTGCATATTTTAAGCATCGTCGGGACTTCGGCCTGTTTGACGATTACTGCCGCAAACACTCCCTCAAGCTGCCTCATATCAAGGTTCAGGCCGACGTATGCAGAGAAGACCTTTTGTTTGAGTTGGAACTTGAAGCCGTTAAAACCGCCTGATATATCCTGCCCGCAGGCTGGATAAAGGTTGCATCCTGCCCGAAAAAGTATAAAATTCCCTCCGAGTTCAGCGGTTCTTTATGCATATTCAGTTGGCAGACGAAGGGGAAAGCTATGTGGATTTTAACGCACGTCGGTCTGATGCTCGGATTTCTTTTTGCGGTCGTGCTTATTGCGCATGTGCTTACGCAGAAACGGCCGCCCAGCGGCACTATCGCCTGGCTTCTGGCAATCCTGCTTATTCCCTACATTGGTGTGCCGTTGTATTTGCTGCTTGGAGGGCGAAAAACCCGCAAAACAGCCGAGCGAAAAGGAAAGCTCGACATAAAACTGCTTGGCCTTCCTCTGCCGGACAATACCCCTTTTACCGACCGCCTCCTTCAGACCTACAACGTCCCCCCGGCCAGCGCCGGCAATACTGTGGAGTTTTGCACAACGGGCGTTCTGACCTGGAAAAAATTAATCGGGATGATTGAGCAGGCCCGGCACAGTATTTTCATCTCAACCTTCCTTTTTCATACAGACTCGGTTGGACGGGAAATTCTCGGTCTTCTGACAAAAAAGGCGGCCGGCGGCGTCAATGTTCGGCTTCTTATGGACGGCGTAGGCTCGCTTCACACACGCCAGTGTTTTCTTGCGCCTCTGCTCGAAGCAGGGGGGCGATACGCCTTTTTTATTCCCGTCCTGCACCGCCCTTTCAGAGGCAGAACGAACCTTCGCAATCATCGAAAAACCGTGATTACTGATTATTCCACGGTACTGGCGGGGGGGACAAACATCGGGTCGGAATATATCGGCCCGCAGCCCGACCCCGAACGCTGGCAGTTCGCGTCCGGCGAGCATCTGGAAATACCAGCCGACAGGCCGGTCCGGCAGTTTGACCACGCCGGCAGCGCCGTTGTGCAGGTCGTTCCTTCCGGGCCTGATGTGCCCAACGACCCGCTGTACGACGCTATTCTTTCTATCCTCTTTGCCGCGAAGTCTCGCGTCTGGATTGTTACGCCGTATTTTATTCCGGACGACGCGCTGTCCAAAGCAATCAGGCTGGCAGTCCGAAGGGGCGTTGACGTGCGCATCATTGTGCCTCGAAAATCAAATCATCGCATCGCCGATATCGTCCGCGAGGTCTATCTGCGGGAAATACAGTCGGTCGGAGCCGATATTCTGCTCTACAATAAGGGAATGATTCACGCCAAGGCACTGCTGATGGACGATACACTTGCGCTGGTCGGCTCTGCCAATATCGATATCCGCAGTCTGCTGCTGAATTATGAGGCGACCCTGATGATGTACAGTCCTTGCCAGATAGAGTGGATTAGCCGGTGGATACTTTCTCTTGTCCCCGATTGTATCCCTCGGCCGATTGGCGAATCCTTTGCCGGAAACCTGTTTGAAAACACCGTCCGACTGCTCTCGCCGCTATTATAGCTGTCGCTTGCAGGTCAAATATCCGTACTGGATGCCTGTGAGTTTGGCAGATGAATTTTGAAGCAGGTGCCTATATTGGGCTGTGATTCTACCTCGATTTTGCCATTGTGGCTTTCTATTATTCTTTTGCAAAAGGCCAACCCGATGCCGTTGCCCTTCGCGCCTTCTTTTGCCCGTTTTGTTGTGTAAAACATTTCAAATACACGACTTAAGCTCTCCTGGTTCATACCGCAGCCGGTATCTGCCACCTCAATTACAACCCCATCATTGTCCGAATATCCCGTAATCCGCAGCTTGCCGCCACGAGCCTGCATTGATTGTCTGGCGTTCAATATCAGGTTCATCAGCGCCTGCCGAAGCGACACCCTGTCCGCTAAAACTTTAAGCTCGGCAGGCACTTGGCGCTGAACCTCGATTCGGTCCCTTGAAAAATCCCTGACTATCAGGTCAAATGCTTCATCCACTATCTCACACAGGGAACACCACTTACACTCCTTTTCCTTGCTGCCCGCCAGTACCAGTACCCGCTCTAATATGTCGGAAATACGCTGACACCCGACGGATGCCTTTTGGGCAGCCTTTCGCGCAAGTTCAGTATCTTCAGGATGTTGCATCGCAAGCTGGGCATAACTGCCTACCGGCGTCAGAAGATTGTTCACCTCATGAGCCGTCATTGCCCAGGCCATTCCCAGGCTGGCCAACCCACCAAGCTCATCAATTTCAGCTCGCAGCCGCTGGTTTTCCTCATCCAGCCTGCCAAGCTGAAGATGAATTGATTCCCTTCGGGCAATCACCTCGGTCAGTTTCCTGCCCGTTTTTAATTCAATGTGTGGGCAAATCGTCATTTTCTTTTCCGCGACTGTGATAGATGTCATTTAATTTAATAATGTTATAAATTATCGACAATATACCGCGTTTTCTTGAAAGTATGGCCAGCCGTCTTGAACGCAGGGATTCCCCGGCAAATATATTTATCGCCTGGGGCGGATTTGCTTGAAACATTTCGCCAATCGGCTATCATTTACAAAACATCATATATTAGAAAACCTCTTATATCTTTTTTGGGCTGTAAATATGGCTATTAATGAAAATCAGGAAAAACCCGTGGTTTTGGTTGTGGACGATAACCCCCAGAACCTTGAGCTTCTTCTGGCATATATCGAGGATGTTGACTGCACAACCATCTCGGCGTCGGGCGGCCAGGAGGCGCTTGATATCATCAAAAAAATAAAACCCGACCTGGTCCTGCTGG
>JBGSSG010000046.1:0-4397 GCA_041737185.1 Anaerohalosphaeraceae bacterium | reverse complement strand
CTATATGCTTTTATATGAAAATTTTGGATATCAAAACCAATGAAGAATACATATAAAGTCGTTTTAATGGTTCCGACATCCAGGGGCTATGAACGTACCCTGCTGGAGGGCATTGCAAGATACGCCAAATATAATGGCCCCTGGATTTTCTATATGGACCTGCCGGATTACCTTGCCAAACGGCCCCCCGAAAAAAAACTTGACTGGCTGAAACACATTGGTGCCGACGGAATTATTGCCCGAATTCCATATAGGTACGATATCGAAGACCTGATAAGAACAAAACTACCTTTTATTTTCACCGATATCGGGAAAAATCTTGAAGACCTGCCCTCCATCCTTCCTGATTGTGAAAGTATGGCCGGAATGGGTGTGAAATACTTTCTTGAAAAAGGATTCAAAAACTTCGCCTTTTGCGGCTTTAGAAACAGTCACTGGTGTGACGAACGCGCAAAATTTTTCGGCTATTTCGTACAGCAACACGGACACGAACCGTACTTTTTCTTCGAAAAAGCCGGATACCTCGAAAAAAGCGGACAACTCACAGATTCCTGGCAAAAAGAAGAAAGCACAATGGCAAATTGGCTGTTAAGCCTGCCGAAGCCGGTCGGTATTCTGACCTCAAACGATGACATGGGCAGACATGTGATTCAAACCTGCCGGATAGCAGGACTGATGGTCCCTGAACAAGTAGCTGTCTTGGGAGCCGATAATGACGCCCTCGTTTGCGAACTGAGCGAACCAAGTCTGTCAAGTATCGCCTACAACTTTGAAAGCAGCGGCTATAAAGCGGCGGAAATCCTGCATAAGATGATGGCCAAGGCACCTGTTTCCGAACTGAACGTTGTGGTACAACCAACGCACATCGTAACCAGACAGTCCACGGATATCTTGGCAATCGACGACCCAAATCTTGCCAAAGCGTTAAACTTTATTCAGAATAATTTCAAGCTCCATGTTAAAATCTCGGATGTCGCCCGCGCCTCAGCCGTCTCGATACGTATCCTCCAGAGCAAATTCCGGGACCTGCTGGGGCGTACGCCTCACGAGGAAATCACCCGACTGCGCATAGAACACGCGGTAATGCTGTTAGCGGAATCCAATCAATCGATTTCCAGTATCGCCTATATAATCGGCTTCGAAGAGGTCAAATACTTCACACGGCTTTTCACCAAAGCCAAAGGCATCAGCCCCGTCGCTTATCGCAAGAAATTAGGCGCCACTTAATATAGCCCTATTTGACAATTGCCGTTTGGAATCAACGTATCTACAGGCGTTTCAATAAAAAACCCCAGCGCAGGAGAAATCATGGCGTACATAACGCTCGGCCATCCGCGATCGGCTGTACAGGAGGTTGAAGAAAGTATGCGGTACGCCAACAGCCTCGGTGTGCGGGTGACGCTGAGCGATTTTTCAGGCAAAAATTTTGGTAAATGTTATGCCGGCAGGTGTGGAGACCGCATCCTTATCCGCAGGCTCCTCTAAGACAAACAGCGCGACGCTAATTCTTCGGCAAAATAGAACTGAACGTATATCTGCCGGATTCAACCTTAAGTATAATCCTATCCTGCTCGCTGCCAATTACCTGCACGCCTTCAGCCGATTTCAAATCCCTGCCGGATTCCTGCACATCTTCAGGATTTTCCGCGGGCAAATACACAACTGCGCTGGTATTGGCCGGGATATTTGTTTCAAGGAAGAACTTATTGCCGTCTTTTTTCCAGTTGCTCTCAATCCGGCCACGAATCGAGTCATAACCTGTGTTTGCATAAGTAAGTTTTCCGCCGGGCTGCGGTTTAATGATGATGCGCTTAAAAGCCGGCCCATCGGTGCGGATACCGCCGATATTTTCAAACATCCACTGCCCCACCGCGCCGAATGAATAGTGGGCAAACGAATTCATTCCCGGATCTCCAAACCCATTCTCAGGCGTCCAGCCATTCCAGCGCTCCCAGATGCTGGTCGCGCCGTGCCTGATGGAAAAGCCCCACGAGGGAAACGTATCATTGTGAAGCAGACGGTAAGCCACATCGTTGCGTCCAATCTTGCTTAGCACAAGCATCAGGTCTTTTGTGCCGACAAAGCCCGTGGACAGATGCCAGTTGCATTCCCGTATCCTTCGAATCAGATGGTCGGCGGCCTGTTTCTGTCGGTCGGCATCCAGCAGGTCATACGCCAGCGCCAATACATAGGCCGTCTGACTATCGCCTTTGATTTTGCCGTCGGCGGCGACATAGGCGGTATTAAATGCGGACTTTATGCGCTCAAACAACGCATCATATTCCGCAGCGTCGGCGGTTTTACCAAGCGCTTCGGCCGCACGCGCCGTCAGGTGTGTACTGCAAGCGAAATAAGCCGTATAAATTACATCCTTCGGCGTATCGTCATTGATGTTCAGCCAGTCGCCGAAACAATGAAAAGTCTCAGGCGGCAAAAGATCCGGCTTCGAACGGTTTTTGCAGAAAGCGATAAACTTCTTCATCGCCCCGTAATGACGTTCAAGCGATTGAGTATCGCCATACATCTTATAAATTGTCCAGGGGCATATCACCCCGGCGTCCGCCCAGGCCGGTCCGCCGTCGTCGCCGGCCACCTTCAGCGGAGCTACCATCGGAAACTGTCCGTCCGCCCGCTGAGCATCTTCAACATCCACCAGCCACTTGACAAAAAAAGCCTGAACATCGTTGTTATAACAGGCGGTGTTGATATAAACCTGGGCATCGCCCATCCAGCCCAGCCGCTCATCCCGCTGCGGGCAGTCGGTTGGTATATCAATAAAATTGGCCCGCTGCGTCTGGCAGATATTATGGTAAAGCTGATTGACAATCGAATCACTGCATACAAACGTCCCGGCCTGCGGCGTTGCCGAGGTTAGCTCGATAGCGGTAACGGCGTCTTTGCCGGGAATACCGGGATACCCGGTCAGTTCGACATACTGAAACCCATGGAACGTAAACTGCGGCTGCCAGACTTCCACACTGTTTCCCCTGCAGATATACGTGTCCGTCGCACGCGCGCTGCGCAGATTTTCTGTATAAATCGTCCCATCCGGATTCAGCCGCTCGGCAAACCGCAGCGTTATTGTATCGCCCGCTTTGCCTTTGACCTTCAGCCGGGCAAACCCGGAAAGATTTGTGCCCATATCAAACACATAGGTTCCTCCGGTCGGCTCGGTTACGCTGACCGGCGTGATTTCCTTATACTGCTGAACCGTTACCCCCGGATACGAATGAATTATCGGATTGAGCGTCGTGCCCACTGAAACTTTTGACCATTCCGAATCATCATACCCCGGCTCGTTCCATCCGGCCAGTTCCCGGCGGGCGTCATAGGTTTCGCCCATATAGAAATCCGCTTCCAGAATCGGCCCGACGGTAGTTGTCCAGTCGCCGTCGCTGGCAATAACTTCCTTGCTGCCGTCGGTGTATTCGATGTGCAGTTGCACCGCCAGACGAATATCCCGCCCGTAGTGGTCTCGTTTGTATCCCCCGCCCAGATGCCCGGCGAACCACCCATCAGCGAGAACCCCGCCGACAGCGTTTTCGCCCTGTCGAAGCAGGCCGGTTACATCATACATCGTGTAATACACACGCCTCGCATAATTCGTCCAACCCGGCGTAAAATAATCCTGCCCCACCGGTTTGCCATTCAAATAAAGGTTATAGATACCCAGTGCCGAAGCCAACACGAATGCCTGCCGGATTGGCCTGGCTGTGTGAAATGAATGTCTCAGATACACCGGCGCCGGCAGAATCAGTCGGGGAACATTAATTTCTCCCCAGGGTTTGGCCCCATAAGGTGCAAAAGCGACGGCATTTTTCCAGCCGGCATCGTCAAAAGTCTCTGTTTCCCAACCGGCAATTTCCATATCCGAACATTTCCAGGAACCATCAATCGCAACAACCTGACGGGAGCCATCGGCGTACTCAATCGTCGTCTTGCCGATCAGTCCGGCCGGGTTGGGGCTGTCGCCGTTGTTACGCACAGCTATCGCAATCACATTCCGTCCGGTTTTCAGCAAATCCGTAAAAGGCATTTTTGCAACCTGATTGAAACTAATCCCGCTCTTCATCTGTTTGCCGTTCACATACCAGTCCGCCTGGTTATCTGCCGCCAGATACATTGCCGCATTCGTCACTTTCCGCCCCTGCGTTATAGGCACATTTCCACGGAAATACCGCGTCTGTGCGGGTACCGCTTGAGCAGGATTGCCCTTGTCCGGATACCATACCCACCGGCAGTCCTGCAGCGTCTCATACTTTTGCTTAGTGCGACTGAATAAATCGACCGGACGATTGTCCATCCCGATCCCCTGAGCCTTCCATTCCTCCGGCGACATCAGCCCCATGACCCCCTTGGCCGGCTCGGACCATTCTGACTTGGCGCCGTCTTTGTCC
>JBGSSG010000396.1:0-5821 GCA_041737185.1 Anaerohalosphaeraceae bacterium | reverse complement strand
CAAATGGGCGCTAAAACCGCGGTTGTCGAAAAGCATCACCTCGGCGGAACCTGCCTGAATTACGGCTGCATTCCCTCCAAGGCGCTGTTGGCTTCGGCGGAGTTAATGCACCGGATACACGGCGCAAATTCACTGGGCGTAAGCATCGATGGAACAGTCCGTTTTGACTGGAACCAAATCCAAAAGCGAAAAGACAAAGTCCTGACAAAACTGCGAGGGGGAATCAAGGGACTTTTCGGCGCTCGGAATATAACGCTTTATGCGGGCAAGGCTGTTTTGGACGGGCCGGGTAAAGTTATTGTCATCGATGAAAAAGGCGGCACAAACGCCTTTACTGCCGACAATATCATTCTGGCGACCGGTTCAGTGCCGGCGCGTATCCCCGGCTGGCCGAGCGACCCTGACGTTGTCTGCACCTCCGATGAAGCGCTGCACTGGAAAGAATTGCCCAAACGGCTGCTCATAGTCGGCGGCGGTGTAATCGGCTGTGAGTTTGCCTGCATGATGCGTGAATACGGCGTCGAGGTTACCATTGTCGAAATGATGGACACCCTGCTGCCGGAAATGGAAACATCACTGGGGCAGTCGTTGGCGGGTGTTTTTGCCAAACGAGACATTAAAATCCACACCGGCGTCAAAGTTGAAAACCTTGAAGTCAAAAATGGCGGCGTCGAAGCAAAGATTTCAGGCAGCCCGGCTATGCAGGTGGATAAAGTACTTGTGGCGACCGGCAGACGACCCAATACCCGGGACCTGGGACTGGAAAGCATCGGCCTTGAAACCGACCGCGGATTTATTCGGGTCAACAACAGAATGGAAACAACCGTGAAAGGCTATTACTGCATTGGCGACGCCAACGGCCGGTGTTTGCTGGCCCATGCCGCCAGCGCCCAGGGCGAAGTGGCTGCCGAAAATGCTCTCGGACACAGCAAAGAACAAACACGGCCGGTGCCCAGTGCGGTCTATACCTTCCCTGAAATTGCCTCGGTTGGTATTACAACTAAGCAGGCTCAGCAACAAAACATCCCAATTCGCGTCGGCGAATTTCCCATCGGCTACCTTGGTAAAGCGATGGCGGTTGGCGAAGAGTTCGGGTTTGTCCGCGTGATTCGGCACTATGACAATGAAACCTTGTTAGGCGTCCACATAGTCGGCCATAACGCCACGGAAATTATTGAAAGCGCCGTCGCGATGATGTCCCTGAAAGCCGGCGCTAAAGAACTGGGCGAAATGATATTTGCCCATCCGACGATATCGGAATCCGTCAAAGAGGCTGCCGAGGACTCCTTCGAATGCGCCTTGCACCTGCCGCCGAAAAAAATCACGCAGGTAATTGCGGAATCAGAAAAAATCAACTAATGGAATCGTAACATGCAGGAAACCAATGCATCAACAACCGAATTTTTATTAGACCTGGGTACGGTTGAGCAAATCAAGGCAGAGGCTCAGGAAAACGGCAGCTTGCAGTCGCCTGCGGTCTTTAACAGTCATATTCACCTGCCGCCGAATTTTTCCGCGTTTGAAACCGTCGTTCAGGCGGTCGAACTTGCCGCGCAGCAAGGGGTGACCATTCTGGGAGTTGGGAATTATTATGATTTTTCAACCTATCAAACATTTGTAACAGAAGCAAAGCGTAAAGGTATCTTCCCGTTGTTCGGTACTGAAATCATCGCACTCGAAACGGACTTACAGCAACAGGGAATTCGTATCAATGACCCCGGAAATCCCGGCAAATACTACATCTGCGGCAAAGGAATCACCCGCTTTGAATCGTTTTCAAGCCGGGCGGCAGCGCTGAATTCCACCATTCGCAAGAACGATACACTGCGGATGCGGGAAATGGCCAAAAAACTCAATGAAGAATTCAGCAAACACGGCGTTGATACGCATCTGGACGATCAAGCGGTGATCGCCCGCGTTATCAGGCGTCATAGGTGCAGGCCCGAAGCGGTTACGCTGCAGGAAAGACACTTGGCGCAGGCCTTTCAGGAAGTATTTTTTGAAAAGGTACCTGTTGTTAAGAGAATCCGGAAATTGACGGCTATTTTCGGCACGGAACCCAAATCGGATGCTGATGATGCGGCGGATGTTCAAAACGAAATCCGCTCTTATCTGATGAAAGCCGGGAAAGTCTGTTTCGTGCCGGAAACATTTTTGAATTTGGCACAGGCGAAAGAACTTATCGTTGAACTGGGCGGTATCCCCTGTTATCCGGTTCTGGCGGACGGCTCCAAACAGCGGTGTGAATACGAGACTCCCGTGGAAAAGCTGGTCGAAACGCTCAAAACCAATCATTACTCGATGGCCGAGTTTATCCCCATTCGCAATCAGCCGGACGTGCTGGCTGAATATGTTACCGCAATTCGCCGGGCGGGAATCGCTGTTGTCGCAGGCACTGAACATAACACGCTTGACTTATTGCCGATTGAACCGACGTGCATAAATGGTCAGGACATTCCGAAAAAAGTCCAGGACATCTTTCTCGAAGGTATCTGTGTGCTGGTGGCGCATCAGTTCCTCGGTGTTCACGGCCAACGCGGCTTTGCGGAATTATATAATGACCCGGCAGCCGGGGATAAGGAAGAACTGACAGAGGCGTTCCGAAAGATCGGTGCGGCGGTTCTGAATCGTTATTTTGAAAATTATAAAAACCAAGGGAGCTGTTGAAGAAGATGGAAAAATACCTGACGGCAAAAATTAATCTAATCGCTCCGATACTTCGGGGGTTGCTCGCTAAAGACAATATCTGCCCGATGGTTCGTTTTGTGGAAGGAAGCAAATGCGGGGGAATCTGTGTCAAAGCGGCCTTGCCGCAGGATGTCAACGAAGAGCAGGCCGTCGAACTTCTAAGGACGACAATCAAACAGCAGCCACAAGTTGATACTGTTTGCCTGGAAGGCGTGGGCAATTTTGAAATTATATACCCCGCAATTGATCCGTCGAAAAGAGTTTCTGGGAAAGTCGCAATAATCACCGGGGCCGCTCAGGGTTTCGGATTAGAAATCGCTCAGGATATGGCAAAGCAGGACGCCGCTGTCGTACTGGCGGACATTAACGAAGCAGAAGCCCAAAAACAAGCCCGGCAACTGCAAGAACAATATGGCGCTGACCGGGCCGTCGCCATCGGTATCAATGTGGCCGATCCGGCCTCGATTGAAAAAGCGGCCGGCGCTGTCGTCAGGAATTTTGGCGGTTTTGACGTATTTATCTCGAACGCCGGTGTTTTGAAGGCTGAAAGTGTGAAAACGCAATCAGAAAAAGATTTCGATTTTGTCGCAGCCGTCAACTACAAAGGCTATTTTTTCTGCACGCAGGCTTTTTCAAAAGTGCTGGCACTGCAGCATAAAGCCAATGCCGCCTATGTGAGTGATATTATCCAGATCAACTCCAAATCCGGGCTGGTTGGTTCAAACCGGAATGGTGCGTATGCCGGCAGTAAATTCGGCGGGATTGGCCTGACCCAGTCTTTCGCCCTTGAGCTGATTGAAGACGGCATCAAGGTTAATTCCATCTGTCCGGGCAATTTTTTCGACGGGCCGCTCTGGTCGAATCCGGAAACCGGCCTGTTTGTGCAATATCTGCGAACCGGCAAAATACCCGGCGCCAAGACCATTGAGGATGTTAAAAAAGCCTATGAGGCCAAAGTGCCAATGAGACGCGGCTGCAGAACACCGGATGTGATGGCGGCAGTGTATTATCTAATCGAACAGAAATATGAAACCGGCCAGGCTGTTCCCGTTACGGGCGGCCAGGTGATGCTGCATTAACAGGATTATACAATGAAAGAAATAATCCTGCGGACTCAAAATGCCATTCAACTGATCGGCACCGATAAACTGACGCTGAACACGGGAAAAGAAGTCTTTCGGCCCGGGCCGTATCAGGTATTGGCTCGGGTGGAAGCGGTTGGATTGTGTTTTTCAGACTTAAAGCTGCTCAAGCAATTTGATAAACATGTTCGCAAGAGCGAGGCGATATCCGGCATCGACCCGGCTATCCTGCGGGAAATCCCCAGCTATAAACCGGGCGCCGAACCCACCGTCCCCGGACACGAAGCATTCTGCACAATCGCAGCAGTGGGCGAGAAGGTCAAACGGCACAAGGTCGGCCAGCGTGTTCTGGTGCAAACAGACTATCGCTGGCTTAAAACCGCCGAATCCAATTCCGCGTTTGGGTATAACTTTGAAGGAGGCCTCCAGCAGTACGTCATCATGGATGAACGCGTCTTTGTGGACCCGGTGCGGGATGAAAGCTTTTTGATTCCGGTTGAAAAAGAACTAAGCGCCTCAGCCATCGGACTGGTAGAGCCGTGGGCCTGCGTCGAAAGCTCCTATGTTACTGAAGAGCGAAACGTCATTCTGCCGAAGGGCAAACTTTTGGTGGTTGCCGAAGCGTCAAGAGACATTAAGGGACTCGAAGAAAGTTTTTCGTACGATGGGAAACCCGAGTCTATCACTGCTGTCTGTGCTGAGAACGGCCAGCTTCAAAAACTTCAGTCCCTTGGAATCAACGTTGACTCAGCGACCGACATCGGCAGCTTGCCCAAAGAGGCGTTCGACGATATTGTCTATTACGGCTGCGAAAAACAAACGATTGATATGTTAAACGACAAGCTGGCTGCCAAAGGAATCATCAATATCGTTTTGGGCGGCCAAAAGATAGGCCAAGACGTCTCTGTCGGTGTTGGGCGTACTCACTACGGCATGACTCGCTGGATCGGTACAACCGGAAACAACGCGGTGCAGAGTTATAAAAATATCCCTGTTACCGGCGAAGTCCGCAACAGCGATAAAGTGCTTATTGTCGGCGCCGCCGGGCCGATGGGACAGATGCATGTCATCCGTCTGGTTTGTTCCGGCGTCGAGGACCTTTCCATTACGGGTACCGATTTTGATGATGAACGGCTGGCGTCGCTGCAGCGGAAAGCCAATGTCCTGGCGAAAGAGCGAAATGTGAAGCTGTCGCTTGTCAATCCGGAGAAAAGCCCTGTGTCAGGCAAATTCAGCTATTTTGCGATAATGGCTCCTGTCGGGCCATTGGTGGCGCAGGCTGTCAAAGACAGCTCCGAAAGAACGCTCATCAATATCTTCGCGGGTATCCCGGCTACGGTCAAACAGGATTTAGATATGGATACCTATATTGCCAACAAATGTTTTATGTTCGGAACGAGCGGCTCGCGTTTGTCCGACATGAAAATTGTATTGGAAAAAGTACTCAGCGGCCAATTGGACACCAACTGCTCCGTCGATGCAGTCAGCGGCATGGCCGGGGCCATTGAAGGAATCCGTGCTGTGGAGGCCAAAGCAATGGCCGGCAAGATTATTGTGTATCCCCAGTTAAAAGATATGCCGTTGACCCCGCTGTCTCAATTACAGAAAAGTTATCCGTCAGTTGCGGCAAAGCTGAACAACGGAATGTGGACCAAAGAAGCCGAAGACGAACTTCTGCGCATATCGCAGTAAGCATGGCTTTCGGGGCTTACGATGCGAAAAATTCGGCCTAACAGCCGCGGCCGTCGCCGCTGCGAAAAAATCAATTAAATATGCATAAAGGCAAATCTTTTAGGCCGGCTTAGTCCTCGATACGGATACAAAAACAAGTTGGGAATTTCAGTCATTCTCCTGCTAAGAACGCTGAAAAGTTCTTTCGATATTGGTTGGGTGATATGTCCAATATGTGTTGAAAGACTTTTCCCATACGGTCCGTGCTGGAAAAACCGACCGAAAAGGCGATGTGTTTAATGGGAAGGGTGGTATTGGTCAATAGATGTTTCGCTCTTTCGATTCGACACCGTGTTATCTCGGATTTGATTGGATATCCG
>JBGSSG010000391.1:0-3284 GCA_041737185.1 Anaerohalosphaeraceae bacterium | reverse complement strand
TGCCCTGTTTGCTGATGCGCAGGTTAGTGATGTTTGCGCCTGCCGTGCTGACTATGAGTTGGTTATTGGATGATTTTACGGATACGGGAGCGTTAACTATGCCCGCAATGTCCAAATCGGGCGGTATTTCGGCAAAGAGGCGGGCGTAAGGGATGGCTTTTTGCAGGTCGATGCCGGCCCTGGCGGAGAGGTTAAGGTCTGTTAGTTTTCCCGGAGACAGCGGGATTTTTGAATCTGATATATCGAGGCTTACGCCGGTAAGGACAAGAGCGGCTGAATCCGCCAAGAGGGTATTTGACGGCCGGTCCAGACGGATTGAATGAGTAAGGGTAAGCGGGGCAGATGGCGTCGTAATTTTATCTTTTGACAATATCAAATTTTTGATTTCCAGTTTTCCAGACGAGGCGATGGTATCCGGGCCGGTATTTACAACGCCCTCGGCGGTCAGGACGCCGTTGAGCATAAGGCCGGCAAAGTCTGTAAACTGCCAGGCGACTTTCTGAACAGAGGCAAGGTCGGCGTTTGCAGTGTATTTAAGGTTTTCCGGCGTGCCTGAACACTCGACTGTGCAGACGGACGACTGGAGATTAAGACTGTCGATTCGCAGTCCCTTATCCGACCAGGCGGCCAGAGCTTTTAGCCTGACGGGCTGGTCGAGCGAAAATTGCCGACCTGCGATTGTCTGCGAAAAGTTTTCCAGAGAGGCGTCTGCGTCGATTTTCTCGAGTTTGCCGTCGTCAAGTTGCAGTTGGGCCTCGGCGTTAAGCGTTCCGGCCAGTGCAATGTCGTCTTTACCGGCCAGGGCAAGCAGCGGCGTCAGGTCTTCGAGGCGAAGTTTTTCGATTTTGAGCTGAAAATTCCCGGAAGCGCCTTTAATGGTCCAGCCTTTGGCGGGCGTAATGTCGGCTTTTGTACTGATGGATGCCTTTGGCCCCTGCAGGTCCGATGCTGCGGCCAAGCTGATGTCGAGGGTTGAAGTTTGCCCGGGCGGATTGAGGCTTACCTTTGAAGACAGGTTGCTGATATGCAGCGTCTGGGGGTTTGGGGTATCGAGCGTGATTACGGCAGAGCCCTGTCTGATTTCAAGGTTTAATTTTTGTATGGGAAAGGCCGGGACTGATGCGGGCTGGGCCGGCGGCGCGGGCTGCCGAGCCGTCGGTTTTTCCGCGTCGGAGGGTTTCAGGTGAATAACAAGTTCAGGCCGGTCTATTACGGTGTTGTCTATCTGCACCGAACCGCCAAGCAGCGGCAAATAGCGGGGCTGTGCTGAAAAATGCTCCACCTTCAGCGAGGTATTGCCCGCGGTGTCGCGGAAGTCGAGTTTGTCGATTTTGACGCCTGACAGCCAGCCTAAAGAAAGGGAATCGGCCTGTACGGTACCGTCGATGGCGCGGTTGATTTGGCCGAGGATAAAGTTTTTGCCCGGCGAAGTTGAAAGCACGGAAGGCAGAAACAGTATCGCCAGGGCCGGCAGGACGAGGACGGCAAGCAGAAGGATGATTAGTTTTCGCCTTGACTTTTTTGGCGCTTTTGGAAAGGTCTCTGGTTCAGTCATAATTCGCCTTCCTGAACAGGCTGATATCGGCGCGGACATAAGACAAACTTTTGCGGTTTGCGTGGCCGGGCCTGTCAGTTTGTCATAATTTCCTCTGATTTGCTTTTTACGGTTGCGTCGATGGAGTCGGAGAATTTTTTTGTCAGGTCGTCTATTTCTTTTTTGGAACTGTCGCGCTGGTCTTCGGTAATTGTTTTATTTTTTTCCTCGTCGTCGAGAAATTTGTTGGCGTCGCGCCGGATGTTGCGCAGACTTACTTTTGCCTTTTCGCCGATCTGTTTTACCTGCTGAACGATTTGTTTTCTTCTTTCCTCGCTAAGGGGCGGCAGGTTGAGCCGAATCATTTTGCCGTCGAGAATGGGAGCCAGACTCAAGTCGCTGTTTTTGATTGCTTTTTCGATATCCTTCAGGCAGGCTGGGTCGAAGGGTTTGATGACAAGAGCCGAAGGTTCGGGTGTTGCGATGGCGGCAAGCTGTTTTAAGGGCGTGTAAGAGCCATAGTATTCGACCATCAGGTTTTCGACCAGCCCCGGAGAAGCCCTGCCGGTGCGAAGGCCCCGCAGTTCCCCGCGAAGAGCATCGATGGTTTTTTCCATATTCTTCTGGTGGCCCTCGACAATCTGTTTGGCGGTCATTTTTGTCTCTCCCTGATAGTATTATTTCCTGTTTGTTGGGCGTTTACTGTTAGCTGATAATCGTTCCGACTCTCTGACCCTGGAGAGCGAGGGTGATGTTTCCTTCCTTAAAGATGTTCAGGACGACGATGGGGATGTGGTTTTCCCAGCATAGGCTGATTGCGGCGGGGTCCATAACCTTGAGGTTCTGCCGCAGAACGTCCTGATATGTAAGGGATTCAATCATTTTGGCGTCGGGGTTTTTGGCGGGGTCGTCGGTAAATACGCCGTCAACCTTTGTAGCCTTTATCATAAGGTCGGCGCCGAGTTCTGCGGCGCGGAGCGCTGCGCAGGTATCTGTGGAGAAGAATGGGTTTCCCGTGCCGCCTGCAAGGATGGTTACGCGTCCTTTTTCGAGGTGTCGGATGGCACGTCTTCTTATGAAAGGTTCGCAAATGGCGGCAACTTCGATCGCGGACAGGACGCGGGTGGGCTGGCCCACTTTTTCGAGGGTTTCCTGGAGAACGCAGGCGTTGATTACGGTGGCCAGCATTCCCATATAGTCGGCGGTGGTTCTCGGTATGTGGATTGCCTGCGAAAAGTTTGCGCCGCGGAGGAAATTTCCGCCGCCGATGACGACCGCGACCTGAGGTCCCAGCTTTGCGATGCGCGCGATTCGTTCTGCGATTGACTGCGTGGCCGGGCCGTCGATTCCGAACCCGCCGGGTTTGCAGAAGCTTTCGCCGGAGAGTTTGAGCAGGACACGTTTATATTTGCACTCATTCATAGCTTTTATCCGCCTTGTGCCGACAAAAAAAGGCGCCGGGTTAAAACCGATGCCTTTTATTATAAGCGTTTTGTTATCTGATTTCAACGCGTATGAAGCGTTTTATTTTGGCCTGTCCTCCGGCTTCCCTGGCGGCCTCGGCCAGGGTCAAAGCGACGGTTTTTGAGTCGTCTCGCACGAAGGGCTGGTCAACGAGGCAGTTGTCCCTGAAGAATTTAGCCATTTTGCCGTCAACGATTTTATCGACGATTGCGGCGGGTTTGTTTTTGACCTGTTCGGCGGCTATTTCTCGCTCTTTTTTGACGGTTTCCGGGTCAACGGAGTTCTG
>JBGSSG010000378.1:0-3487 GCA_041737185.1 Anaerohalosphaeraceae bacterium | reverse complement strand
ATTGTTTTCGAGCGTGCGTTGGCGCAGCATCTTGATATGCCCGGCAATACGTTCCAGCTTGGGCCACAAGGTTTCGAGCCACCCCTTGTCCTGCGTGAGCTGCGCGTGGCGGACGCAGGTCCACAGCACAATGCCGTTCTCCTTGGGGAAATTCGCCATCACTTCGATGCGGCCGTCCGCTTTCTGTGAAGTCAGTTCGTAGGCCACGCCGTTGCGAGCTTCCCTGCCCGCGCCAACCATTGCTGCCGACTCCAACAAGAAGGAGCCATCGACAATCCACAGCCCGCGATAGCACGTCGGGCCGACCTGGAAAGCCGGCAGCCCATTCTTGATCTCGCGGGCCTGCCAAATGTTGCGGATGGACGAATCCACCAGCGCCTGAATGCCCGCGTCGGGCACTTGCACGCGGCCAAACGGCAGCGGCGCGTTCTCCCAATACTTCACAGCCCGCTTGCGGCACGCCAGCGCCTCTTTGAGCGTGGAGGGTTCGACCACGACCGATCCGCCGCCGCTGTAGAGGACGAAGAACGTCGCGCTCTTGCCCGCCGAAACGCTCAAGGCCTCAAGCTGAATCGCCCGGCGCGACTGCCCCTCCTCGGCAAGGCCGGTCATCTTCAACGACGCGGTGACTGTCTCATGATCGTTGACCGTCACGCGCTGCGCCTCCGGCTGGAATACGAACGCCAGCGTCGTGTCCACGATCAACCGCGGCTGCACTGTGCTCGCAGTCGTGCCGTTGTTCGTCACGCGGACGAGGATTAAGTCATTGCGCGCCGAGCCGCCGGAATCAAGACGCTGCAATGGTGAGGCGGGAGCGTTGGTCTGCCGCAGATTCGTGACGGCGAACGCATCCTCCACGATCTCCAGCCCGTCCGCCGCGAGCAGCGTCCGCACGATGGGCACGCGCGGCGAAAGAAGCTCCTGCTTCTGCCACACCGCACCACCGGTCACCTCCACCTCGACGCGCGTGGCGAACTCACGTCCGCCCTGGTCATAGTGATAAAGCAGTTCGCCACTGCGATCCACGAGGGACTTGTGCGGGTCATCCGGCAGGCAGATGGCCGTCTGCCATTCTGGCGGCGAGTAACGAAAGTCAACCGTGTCCGGTGCCGCATCCACCGCGCCGGCCTGATCCGCACCGATGCGCATCGGAAGCTCATTGACCGGCACCTGGGCAAATAACGGCAACGACTCAAACAGGCAAAATATGGCTATTGTGAGGGGTATTCTCTTCATGTTAGAACCTCCGTAATTTATCTGTTTTCAGTTCACTTTAGATAGAAACTCCCGCCCGGCAGGGGCGAATCATCTTTAATCGCCTGAATCGCCTTTGCGGCAGGACTTAAAATCACCCGGCCCGTATCAGGTACAACCGGCGTAGCCGCTTTTTGCCGCGGCGACGACCGCGTCGGCGGTTATGCCGAATTTTTCGTAGCAGGTCTTGAACGGCCCGGATGCGCCAAAGCCGCTCATCCCCACAAACCGGCCGTAAGTGCCAAGCCATCTGTCCCAGCCCTGACGAATCCCGGCCTCTACGCCGACACGGACCTTTACCGCCGGCGGCAAAACGGCGTCTTTATACGCCTGTTCCTGCCTTTCAAACAACTCCCAGCAGGGCATACTGACCACCTGGGCCTTTATGCCATCGGCCGCCAGTTTGCTATGCGCTTCCATCGCAAGCTGCACTTCGGAACCCGTTGCCAGAAGCAGAACATCGGGCTTGTCCGACTTTATCAGAACATACGCGCCTTTTTCAAGATTCTGCGCCGAAGGGTATTTGGCCTGGTCAAGTACGGGCAGGTTCTGCCGGGTAAGCGCCATTGCTGCGGGGACTTTATGCTCCAGGATGTACTTCCACATATACGCTGTTTCGTTTGCGTCGGCGGGACGGAACACCAGCAGGCCCGGTATCGCCCGAAGCGAGGCAAGCTGCTCGACGGGCTGATGCGTCGGGCCGTCCTCGCCGACACCGATGCTGTCGTGCGTGAAGACGAAAATTGCCGGGTACTGCGACATCGCCGCTATCCGAATGGCGGGGCGCATATAATCGGCAAAGACCATAAACGTTCCGCCGTAAGGCCGCAGAATGCCGCTTACCGATATGCCGTTCATAATCGCCGCCATTGCGTGTTCGCGGACGCCGTAGCGGATATACCTGCCCGTCCGTATGCCTTTCTGAAAATCCTCGGCGCCTTTGAATCGCGTATTGTTCGACGGCGTTAAATCCGCAGACCCGCCCAAAACCAGCGGCATGCCCGGCATAAGCGCATCGAGCGTCTTGCCGGAGGCCGACCGCGTGGCTATGGGCGAAGCAGGGTCAAATTTCGGCAGCCTGCCTTCGTCAATAACAACCTTGCCATTCAGCGCATCGTTAAGCTCTGCGGCAAGAGCAGGATTTTCCTTTGCCCAGAGGTCAAAAACTTTTTTATGCTCATCCTGGAGTTTCCGGCCTTTATCCCTGCATTTGCCCATATACTGGGCGACATCGGCGGGAACGACAAACGACTTTTCGGGATCCCAGCCGCAATTTTTCTTTATCAGCTTTATTTCATCTTCGCCGAGCGGAGAGCCGTGGGCGGTATGCGTGTCCTGAAAATTCGGGCTGCCAAAGCCGATGTGCGAACGGAATTTAATCAAAGTCGGTTTTTGAGCCTTTGCTTTTTCGAGGGCTTTGTCAAGAGCGTCTATATTCTGTCCGTCGCCGACGATTTCCACAACGTCCCAGCCGTAGGCGCGGTAGCGCATCGCGACATCCTCGGTGAACGACAAGTCCGTTCCGCCGTCAATCGTGATATGGTTATCGTCGTAAATCACAATCAGATTATCAAGGGCAAGGTGTCCGGCAAGACTTGACGCCTCGCCGCTTATTCCCTCCTGCAGACAGCCGTCTCCGCAGAGGGCGTAGATATTGTAATCAAATATCCTGTGGTTATCCTTGTTGTACCGTGCCGCAAGATACTTTTGGGCAATCGCCATACCCACGGCGTTTGCTATGCCCTGTCCGAGCGGCCCGGTTGTTACCTCTGCGCCCGGCGTATGCCCGTACTCCGGATGGCCCGGCGTTTTGCTGCCCCACTGACGGAATTTTTTAAGCTCATCGAGCGGCAAATCATACCCGCACAAATGCAGCAGCGAATACAGCAGCATACTGCCGTGACCTGCCGAGAGCACAAAACGGTCTCTGTTAATCCATTGCGGTTCTGCCGGGTTAAACCTCAAATGCCGCATCCACAGGGCGTAGGCCGCAGCCGCCATTCCCATCGGCATACCCGGATGGCCGGACTTAGCGGCCTGTACGCCGTCCATCGACAAAAAACGGATTGTCTGTACGCATTTCAAGTCAAGTTCCGATAAGCCTGTCGTTCTCTGCTCCATTTTGCTTCCTGAATTGTTTTCTGTTGCCAAAATCGCCTGATATATTAACTGCCATAAAGAAACAAAACAAGACATACGTGCAAGAAATATGCAACCACCCGAAATATTAAAA
>JBGSSG010000374.1:0-3110 GCA_041737185.1 Anaerohalosphaeraceae bacterium | reverse complement strand
GCATCTGGGAGATATCGAAAAAATACTCGAACGCATCAGAAAAGAAGACCCGCAATTCAACGCGAACCTTGCCGTCGCCCGTTCGGTACCTGCCCTTGAAACGCCTGCGGACAACCCATTCCTGAAATCCGCCTGCTCTGCCCTCGATATCAAAACTGCCGGAGCCGTCGGCTTTACCACCGACGGGCCGTGGTTTGCTAAACTAAACGCCCCCGTTATCATTTTAGGCCCGGGCGACCCGGCTCTTTGTCACGGGCCGAATGAATATATTGAAATATCGCAGCTTCACAAGGCAAAACAGTTCTACAAAAAACTCATCCTGTCCCTCCAGACCTGACAGGCCGGCCCTGCTGCGCTGCTTGCTGAAAGTCATCAACAACGATAAATCCGCCTAATGCGGATAAATCCGAAATCCGATTGCGAACACCGTCATTCCTAATGAAACGATTGCGCAGTGTGTCATTCCGAGCGCAGCGAGGAATCCGACAAATTCAGTAAAATTCCTCGTTATCGCTTTTAAGGAATGAATGGCTGAATAATCAGACCCCTCACATTCGTTCGGGGTGACAGAAGGCTGCAATGCGTGGAGACCGGAGACCGCTGTTTTGGTCATTGCGATATGGTGTTGTAGCACTAATACGCCTGCTCCCGAAAGTTATCGCATTTCAAAAACGTAATTATCTTCAAAAACCTTCTTGAAATCATATACGCCGTCGAAGTCCTCGATGCAGTCGGTTTCCTGAGAGGTCATCCATTCATTTTGTATCATCAGATACACAATTTCGCCCAGGTCCCGCGTAGTATTTACCCCCCAGTATTCAAGAACCATCGCCGCAAGCCTCCCCCACCTCTTCATCGCCAATTGCGCAAGCCCAAGGGCAAATTCCTGGCCGCTGATATGACGCGGGCTTTCATCGGCGTCGGCCTGTTCCTGACGCAGCTTTTCAATCGTCGCGGAAAGTCCCTCGAAGACAAACCTGAAGGCCCTCGTGTCATACCGTCCGTCTTGGGCCGCAACTTCCTCAAAAGTCTTTTTCATCGCCTGCGCTCCGTTTGCCCCCCGCCTCAGTGTACTCTCTGGCCGGGCTTTGCGCCTTGGTCCGTCGTAAGCAAAAACACCTGGCCGTCTCCGCCGCCCGCTGCGCAGACCATACCTTCCGAAACGCCGAACCGCATCTTTCGCGGCGCCAGATTCGCTACGCACACCACCATCCTGCCGACAAGGTCCTCCGGCTTGTACGCCTTTGCGATGCCGGCAAATACATTCTTCGTAACCCCGCCCAAGTCTAACTCCAGAGCCAGCAGTTTGTCGGCGCCTTCCACAGGCCCTGCCTTTACAACGCGGGCCACACGCAAATCCACCTTTGCAAAATCCTCTATTGTGCACTCCGCCGCTATGGGTTCGGCAGGCTCGGCGGGTTTCTGTACCGGCGAATCAGCCGGCTTGCTTTCTTCTGTCATTGCTTCCACCTTTTCCTTTTCAATTCGTTCAACAAGTCTTTCAAACTCACGTATGGGCCTTTCCTCAAGCAGCCCATCCACATCCGCAAACGACAACGGCCCGGTATCTAAAAATTTTTCTATCTTTTCCGCAAATTCCGGCAGAACCGGCTTTAGATAAATCGTCAGAATTTTTACCGTGTTCAGCGCCGCCGTCAGCGTCTCCCTGGCCTTTTCGGGTTCGGTTTTAACCGCCGTCCAGGGCTGCCTCTCCTCGATAAACCGGTTGCACAAATCGGCAAGCGCCATCGCCCTCCGAATTACGGATGCGTAATTCAGGTTTTCATAATCGGCCGCTATATCGTCTTTTGCCGCAGCGAGCGTACCGACCAACTGGCGGCCCTTTTCGTCCAATCGTCCCAGCCGTCCGTCAAGCCGACTGCAAAGCATCGGGCCGCACCGGCTGGCAAGATTGGCTAATTTCCCCACAAGCTCGGCGTTGACCCTGCTCATAAAGTCCTCAAGGTTCAGGTCGATATCGTTGATGTCGCCGGACAGTTTCGATGCGTAATAGTACCGCAGATACTCAGGGGCAAGATGACGCAGATATGTTGAGGCGGTAATGAACGTCCCTTTGCTCTTGCTCATCTTCTGGCCGTTCACCGTCAGGAAACCGTGGACGAACAGCCTGTCCGGACATCGCAGAGACGCGCTCATCAGCAGCGCAGGCCAGAACAGGGCGTGAAAGTACATAATATCCTTGCCGATGAAGTGATACACCTGGTACCCTCCGTCGTTCCAGACCCGCTCAAAATCCATCCCGTTTCGGTCGCAGAAGTTTTTGCACGAGGCCATATATCCTATCGGAGCGTCAAGCCACACGTAAAAATATTTATCTTCATAGCCGGGAATCTTAAACCCGAAATACGGCCCGTCGCGGGAAATGTCCCAGTCTTTAAGACCCGCTGAAAACCATTCCTCCAGCTTGCTTTGCACGGACAACTGCGCATAGCCTGCGCCGAACAATTTCTTCAGCCGCTCGGCGTAATCCGACAGGCGGAAAAACAAATGCACACTTTCCTTCAGCGCCGGCGTCTGTCCGCTTACCGCGCTGACAGGGTTAATCAACTCCGTCGCCTGGTAATGCGCCCCGCAGGCGTCGCACGAATCGCCATACTGGTTTTCAGCCCTGCACCGCGGACAGGTACCCTTGATGTACCGGTCGGGCAGCCACATCCGCTCCTGCTGGTCGTAAGCCTGCATTATGGACTTTTCACTAATCGAACCTGCCTGCCTGGCCCGATTATAAATCATCTCGCTAAGCTGCCTGTTCTCCTGCGAATGAGTGGTGTAGTAATTATCAAACTCAATCAGAAAATTCTTGAAATCAGACAGGTGTTCGATGTGCATCCGGTTTATCAAATCTTCCGGGCTTATCCCCTCGGCCTTTGCGCGTATCATAATCGGCGTGCCGTGCGTATCATCGGCGCAAAAATAGAAACATTCGTTGCCCGCCAATTTCTGGTATCGGACCCAGATATCGGTCTGTATGTACTCTACCAGATGGCCGATATGAATGGGGCCGTTGGCGTAAGGCAGCGCAGACGTTACTATTATTTTTCGCGGCATAGACTACTTCCCGCCTTCAGGAGGCCGACCCGAAACATCCC
>JBGSSG010000363.1:0-2299 GCA_041737185.1 Anaerohalosphaeraceae bacterium | reverse complement strand
GCCGGCAGCCTCAATTACTTTATACACATCCGAATCGTTAAATCGAAGCCCTTCAAAATCGCCGCCAATCAACCCGGCGACTCTTTCAAAGTTGCGAATTCTGCCCGTTTCTTCGCACTTTCGGAAATTGCTCCAGATGGTAACCTCGGCATTAATCTTCTGTCGCGGCGTCCAGAACGCATCTTCGAGTCGCACATCTGTAAAGGCAACCGGGCTGATTGGGTAATCGCCGCTGCTGCCGGCCGGAAGAGCAGAAACCAAGCCCCCAATGAGCGAAACCAAGCCAAAATATAACGCTTTCATTAAGTACTCCTTTCCAAGCCTGCCGTCTCTATAGCAGAGAATCTAAAACCTTTTTGCCAATCTTTCAAGTCTAAAATTAAACAAAAACTGGTCGGATTTCGGTTCTGGGCGCACATCTGCGGCAATCCATTCGCAGAATTCATTCCTTTCGGGATTACAAACCGCTTTTATCCGCCCTTACGGCGGCGACCATACGGGAGCAATGGCAGCTATGTCGAGGACGAATTTTGGCCTGACAACACCGCCAGACGGAGAATAAGCCGCTTGAATGCAAAGGCATTTTGTTAGAGGCTTGCTCTGTAGAAAAGCTCACCATAATGATGGGGCTTACTGTGCCCCGAATGTCGTCGTTCCGAGCGAATGCGCACATCGTCACCCCGAACGAACCTCACACACCGTCACCCCGAACGAACGTGAGGGGTCTGATTATTCAGTCCTTCCTTCCTTAAAAGCAATAACGAGGAATTTTGCTGATGATAAACAGATTCCTCGCTGCGCTCGGAATGACGGTTTCCAGCCTCGTCAATGTTTTCTGCAGAGCACTATTTCTGATATTCAACCGGCACAAGACACAGGAACGAAGCGGGTTGGGTATTGGAAAGATTTTTGAACTGGTGGGGTTCGCCTGGGGCGATTAGAATCGCATTGTCCGGCGAAAGAGTTATTGGGCCTTTTTCGGTCGCAACGGCTATCTCGCCGGACAAAATCAGTATCTCGTGCTCGAAAGGATGGGTGTGATACGGGGTGTGGCCGCTGGGAGCCATCTCAAAAACACGCATAGCGATTGTCGGGGCTTTGTCGTCGGGGCCGAAAATCAGGCGGACGTTCACATCCCTCGCTCCGTCCATTTGAACGGGTTTCGGGGGGACTTGTTGAATCTTTTTAATCAGCATTATGCATCTCCTCGGTAAAAATTTGCATTAAAGCCGCAGCAGTTCCTGGGCCAGAAGTTGTGCCGCGTCCGGCTTGGCGCAGGATTTTGCGGCGGCTGAAATGGCCTTTCTTCTGTCGGCGTCGGACATTAATTCCATCAGGACATCCAGCAGCAGGCCGGCGGAAGCGTCGAAATTTTTCAGGTTTTGTTCGACGATAACCGCTGCGCCTTTATCGGCAAGCTGCAGGGCGTTGAGCCTCTGGTGGCGGTCCTTGTGGTAAGGGTACGGGATGCAAACAGCGGGGATGGCGGCGGCGGCGTACTCCGCGACGCTGACGGCGCCGCTCCTTCCGACGACTAAAGCGGCGGCGGCGTATAAATCCGGCATATTGTCATAATATTCGACGGGCAAATATGAAACGGGGCTTTCTGCAGCGGCCTCGCTGACTTGCTGGAAATTCGTCTGGCCGGTCAGGTGCACAATCTGCCAGTCCTGCGCGAAATTTTTAAGCCGGGGCAGAATTTTTATTATCATCGAGTTGATATCCCGTGAGCCGCTCGAAGCGCCTGTAACCAGCAGAATTCTCTTTCCCGGGTCAAGGCCAAGTTCCGCTATGGCCCTTTGGGGGTCGGGATTGCAAAAGCCGCTTCGCAGCGGACAGCCCGTGGCGATTACTCTCGACGAATGTCTGCCGAAAGCCGATGCGGATGCCTCAAACTGGACGAAGATTTTTTTCGCAAAACGGGCCATTAGTTTGTTGGCCTTGCCGGGGAGGATATCGACGTTAAGGATGGCGACAGGGATTGAAAGCGCCCGGGCGGCCAGAACCGCCGGCGCAGAGACAAAGCCGCCGGTACTGAGAACGACCGCGTTATGACGTTCTGCGTGAAGTATCTGCTTTACGAATTCGTAGCTTTTGAAAAAGCCTGCCGCAAAACGCACAAACCGTCGCGGCCTCAGGCTGAAACCTTCCGCCGGCAGAGGCAGAAAATCGAAGCCCGAACCCGTCAGGACACGCGCGTCAATAATCCGGGAACTGCATAAAAATGTGACAGAGCAATCGGGGCAAAGGCGCCGCAGTTGCCCGGCCACGGCCAGCGCCGGATAGAGGTGTCCTCCGG
>JBGSSG010000340.1:0-2350 GCA_041737185.1 Anaerohalosphaeraceae bacterium | reverse complement strand
CGACAAGCCGGACCCGCTGCGATGGATTACACAGGAATATACAGCGGCTCTTGAAGAATTTATCCGCAAAGACCCGACGCAGTACTGGTGGGTGCACCGGCGGTGGAAGACCCGGCCAAAAGGTGAACGCAAACCGGCCGGTTAAATACAGGGACGCCCGCTTACGCAAAAGAGCCTTCGAAAACCGAGTCCGGCCGGAAAGACCTGACATATCCTCTTTAGAGGTCGCCGAGGGTAATGCTTGAATCGTCAAGCCATTCGGAGGAAAAAGCTCCAAACTGGTCAAGGTATGTTGATGACAGCCAGGCGTAGGCAAACTGCAAAAGGTCCGACAAATCAACCACGCAGTTTTTGTCATAGTCGTATATAAGGTAGTTTTCTTCCTGCAGGCACACCGAGCCTTCGGGCACGCCGGCAAAATACAGGCCGGCGATATTGTAGTTGCTCAAGGCGTAATCGTAAATCTGAAGGTCGTCTATCAGGCCGTTGAAATAGCTGTACGGAGTTCCTTCCTGTCTTGAGCCGATTACAACATCGCCTGCTGAAGCGGTGTTGATTGCGGGGTCGTTGGTAATAGTCGGATTGGTTTCCAGCGAGCCGTCAACATAGAGCCTGATATCCGCCAGTCGGGGGCTGCCGTCGCTGGAAAGCGTCGCCGCGACGTGATGCCATTGGTCGTCGTTGTAAGTCCGGCGGGTGCTGATGTTGCCGCCATAGACGCTCGCGCCGAAGGTAGCGTCTTCCTTGAGGCGGAAACACCATCGGTTGCCGATTGTACCGATACCCCAGGCGACGACAGGCCGTTCCGGGCCTGCCGCTGCGCTGGTTTTTATCCAGGCGGCGCAGGTTCTGTCGGCAGCGCCGAGGACGCCTTTGAAGTAAGGCACTTTTGCATAATCATTGACTCCATCGAACTCCAATGCCTGACCGAGTTGCCCGGGAGAATAAGTTTCACTGCTGTTATATAATGTCGCATTGTGTCCGTAGCCGGAGCTGTCCAGTGTGTCGCCGTCAAATTTATAGTGTGCTTCCAAATCCAGTTCAACCCCTGTATCTTCTACGGTAAAATTAAAACAATACAATGAATTGGCCAAAATGCCGGAACTGAATGTCGTATAGGATGTTCTGGCTGTTGAATCAACAACGCCTGCTATCGCGATGGATCCATTCCATCTTGTACGTTCGATAGAGGTGTCGAGAATTTTTCTGTCAGTTACGGTAAAATTAATCCCGGAAACATCGGTGGACGAATTATTCAGCACCCAGACCGTCATTTTATTATCCTTAATAAACGCGGCGGTGGAGGTGAATTCCGAGGGCTGGTTGACATTCAGATAATAACCGTAATTTGAAGTATTGGTTACCTTTTGAAAAATAAAATATTTGACATTCCGAGAGCAGGAGCCGGAATTTAAGATCATACAATGGCCCTGTGCGGTTGTGCCGATTGCCAGCCAGGAATCAATGCCGGAAAATCCGGCTCGTACCCTGTCCCAAAGAACATTACAGGTCGGGATTTCTTCGGCAGGCGACTCGCCCACCCAGCCGTGCATTTCGCTGTCCCATACCTCCGTAAATCCCATGCTGAACGCCTTGGAAGAGAAATCCGACGGCGTGCCCTGATTGCCGGTATTGTGGCTGGCGGGGATGTCAATGGCATCGACAGCGCCCTGACTGATTGCGCTGTTCAGCCAGGTTACTCCCTGGGTAAAGCTCCATGTTGACGGTGCAACAATAAGCGGCATTTGATCGCCTAAAGCCGCCGCCATTGTATTTTTGATGTTGAGCATATGCGCAGGCGTGATATTATTAAATTCGTTTGTCAAATCTATGTAATGGATTTTGAATCCGTGGGCGTTCATAAACTGCACATAGCGGATAAGATACTGGGCGCATTTTTGCCATTTGAATTCAACGAAAGTCCAGGAACCGTTGGGGCCTGGAGTGAACACATTTATCCACAGGGGATAGGGACACCATGGTCCGTCGGGAACCGCGTCATTATATGGCCGAGGGGTGGCAAAGAACTTGATATCCGGCTTGGCGTTTTTCATATATGTCATCATATCCAGAATTTTGTCGTAAGCGCTTTCGACATAGACTCCTTCTTCCAGTTCATAGGCACAGGTTATCGCTGTGCGTAAATAATCCACGTTGGAATCAACTACAGACCAATTGGCGACCTTGGTTTTTTGTGAAGCCGAGCCGGGCCAGAACCACAGCCTTTCATAATCAAAGCCGTATCTCATCTGCTGCTGCTTTGGGGATTCAACTGTGATAGCAACAGCCGATAAGGACTGACTGCAAAAAGAGAAGAGTAAAAATGCGGAGAACACTTGTATAACTGATT
>JBGSSG010000338.1:0-1581 GCA_041737185.1 Anaerohalosphaeraceae bacterium | reverse complement strand
TCTGACCTTTCACCGTGTCGAAAACTTCCGCACCATCGATTCGACCGCCACCGAAAAAACTATGCTGCCGTGGAAAGACAAAATCGCCCCCAAAGAGCAGTCAGCAGACTATAAACTTCCAGCCGATTTCCCCGGCACAGTCATCGACCACAGCCCGGCCAAAAGCGGAATTTACCTCGGTTCGCCGGGTATCGCAGTTCTGCCCGACGGAACGTATGTGGCCAATTGCGATGAATTCGGTTCCGGTTCCACAGAATCTACCAATGGCAAAACTCGAATTTATCATTCTCTCGACCAGGGGCGAACCTGGACTCATCTTACAACCCTGTCATATATGTATCACGCCACGATTTTCGTTCACAACAATCAGCTCTATCTGATGGGCAATAACAAAGGCGGCGGCAGGGCGCGTATTCGCCGCTCCACAGACGGCGGTTTGAACTGGACGACACCGACAGATTCCACCAACGGCCTGTTGCCAACGCCGAATTTTTCAAATGCACCGACTGTAACGCTGGTTCACGGCAATCGGCTTTGGCTGGCAATGGGCGGCGGGGGAGGGACTACGACTACCAACTTCTGGTGTTCCACTACACGGATTTTTCTGATGTCTGCCCCCGTGGATGCTGATTTACTGAACGCGGCCAACTGGTCGTTCACACAGCGGCTGGATTTTGACGATGCGAACTGGAAGTATGAATGGTTCACCACGCAAGGCGGCTGGCTGGAGCCGAATGTCGCGATGGCTCCGAACGGCTCGCTGGTCGCGATTTCGCGCGTGGATACGAATCATTACCCCTCGCAGCCTGTCGAAAAGGCGGCGATTATTTCGTACGGTCCGGACGGCTCTGCGCTTGCCTTTAATCCTGATAATGACTTCATAAACTTCCCCGGCGGTTGCAAAAAATTCTGCATCCGCTACGACGGCGTAACGGGCTTGTACTGGACTCTGTCAAATCCCATCCTGCCACAGCATTATGGGTATAATGTGGAACGGGCAAGGAACGCCATGTCCATTATGTCCTCTCCGGATTTGCGATACTGGACCGTTCAAGACATCCTGCTTTATCATCCCAACATCGATTACGTCGGTTTTCAATACCCCTTTTTTCTGTTTGAAGGCGATGATATACTGGCCTCTATCCGCTTGGCCTACGACGATGGCCTCGGCGGAGCAAATAGCCAGCACAACTCTAATTTCCTGATGTTCTACCGAATTAAGAATTTTCGTACCTTGCGTGGGTGTTGATTTTTTTGCTTGCAAGGGGAAACTATGCAGATAATCTAATGAGAAACGGTTGTAGATAGTAAAAGGTTTTGTGTGAGGGATTTATGCGTGGTATAACCCGAAGAAGGTTTTTACATGCTTGTGGAGGCTGCGCTCTAATGGGCCTGTATCCTTTCGGTCATACTTGTGCCAAGCCTCAGATGCATCCCAACATAATTCTGATTGTTGCCGACGATATGGGTTACGGCGACCCGGGCTGTTACGGTCAGAAAAAGATTCAAACGCCGGATATTGACCGATTGGCTGTCGAAGGGATGCGTTTTACACAGTTTTATGCTGGCTCAAGTGTTTGT
>JBGSSG010000330.1:0-2858 GCA_041737185.1 Anaerohalosphaeraceae bacterium | reverse complement strand
CGGATTCCACCGGTCGGCCATAAAGATATAGGCGTCTTTCCTGCCGGGCAGAGGCAGGACAAATGTGCTCTGGCTGCCAAAGGTAAGCTCTGCATCCGGCCCGATGCACGGATTGCCCGCTTCTTTCCACGGTCCCCAGATGGATTTGGCTATTGCGCATCGAGCCGTGTTCGGCTTCCAGCCTGTGCAGCCTGAACCGATGAAGTAATACAGTCCGTTGCGTTTGAAGACTGCGGGGGCTTCCATATATCTGCCGGGGAATACACGTATGTATTTTCCTGAGTGTCGCAGGTAGTCGTCGGTAAGCAGCGATATGTGTGTGGTCTGGTTTTCCTCGGATGTGCAGATATGATAGGCGGACAGGTCGTCATCGACAAAGACGGTCATATCGCGGGACATCTGTCCGGCCTGGAAGTCGCGAGCGAGGATGTTTTCTTTGGCGGGGAGCTTGTCTTTTGCAGAGGCATTTTCGGGCCAGACCCCGGCGTTTGGGCGAAGACTGTACAGGAAGCGGTACGGGCCGGTAACGGATTCGCTGACCGCGACGCCTGCGCGCGCGGCTTCGTAGTCTTTGCCTTTAAGTTCGAGATGAAACCACATAACAAACTCTCTGGTGCGGGGATTGTAAATGACCTTCGGTCTTTCGAGAATACAGCCTTCGGTTATGTCCGAGTGTTTGTCTTTGTGTACAGCCAGGGCGACGCCTTCGTTTTTCCAGTTGTACAGGTCTTTGGATGAGTAGCAATTCACGCCGACCCAGGCTTGATTGCCTTTGCCGCCGTGGATTTTGTGTTCGCCGAACCAGTAGAAGGTGTTTTCATAGAACAGAATGCCGCCGCCGTGGGCGTTGATATGAGCACCGCCGGTATCCGGCCAGATTTGTCCGGGGCCAAAGGCGTCAATCGAGTCGGCAGATTTTTCCGCATATACCAAAGCCGAAAGAAGGAGAACGAAAATTCTGGCGGCGTTTTTCATTATGTTTTTCCCTGACAAAACAAACACATCAGAGGATGAGTTTACTTTTCAATGGTGCGCTGGGCGGACAGGATGGTGTTGAACAGGAGCATTGTAATGGTCATAGGCCCTACGCCGCCCGGGACAGGCGTAATCATCGAGGCGACATTTTTAACGGCCTCGAAATCAACATCGCCGACAAGCCGGAATCCGCTCTTTTTCGACGGGTCGTCAACGCGGTTGACGCCGACGTCGATAACTACTGCGCCCGGTTTAACCATATCGGAGGTGATAGTGTTCGGCCGGCCCGCCGCGGCAATGATGATATCGGCCCTGCGAACGTGTTCGGCCAGGTTTTTTGTGCGTGTGTGGCAGACAGTTACGGTGGCGTTTCCTGTCGGGGCCTTCTGTATGAGCATATTAGCCACGGGTTTTCCGACGATGTTGCTTCTGCCCACGACAACGACTTCGGCTCCGTCGAGTTTAACGCCGCTTCGCAGCAGAAGCTGGATTACTCCGTGCGGCGTGCAGGGCAGGAAGGTTTCCTGTCCGACGACCATTTTGCCGACGCTTACCGGGTGAAATCCGTCAACATCTTTGGCAGGTTCGATGGCCAGAAGGACGGCGTTTTCATCTATGTGTTTGGGAAGCGGAAGCTGGACGAGGATGCCGTGGATTTTGGGGTCTTTATTGAGTTTGTCTATAAGGGCCAGTATCTGCCGCTGCGATGCCTCGGCAGGCAGACGGTTGTCGTCGGAATATATGCCTGTTTCTTCGCAGGCTTTTTCCTTTGCGGTTACATAAGATTTTGAGGCGGGGTCGTCGCCGACGAGTACCACGGCAATGCCGGGCGTAACGCCTTTGGTTTTCAGTTCGGCGACTTTGCTTTTGAGTTCCTGCCTGATTTCCGCGGCAATCTGCTTTCCGTCGATGATTTTCGCTGTCATTGCGGTATTTTCCCTTATCTTAAAAGCGATATTTTAAGTCAAACGACATCTGTCGCAGCATTTATCAGAACATTCCGCGGACTTTTCCGCTGGCCAGGTCAACGTCGATCCTGCGAAAGGCGGGGTCCGAGCCGGTTCCGGGCATAAGTTTGATATCGCCGGCGATGGGCACGACATATCCTGCGCCTTCATAGACCATAACGTCCCGGATGGGCAGTTCCCAGCCCGTGGGCCTGCCCTTGAGATTGGGGTCGTGCGAGAGGCTAAGATGAGTTTTTACCATGCACGTGCCCAGTGAACGGGTGTGCGGGTCGGCGTCGAGTTTTTTGATTTTTTCCAGGGCCTTTTCGGAATAGGAGACGCTCTTTGCGCCGTAGATTTCGGTTGCGATAAGTTCGATTCGCTGTTTCAGCGGCATATTCAGCGAGTAGAGGTAGTCGAAGTCATGTTCTTCCAGTGCGACGGATGCGACTTTTTCGGCAAGCTCTATCGCGCCCTCGCCGCCACGCAGCCAGTGGTCGGAGACAGCGGCTTCGGCGCCGTGCCGCTGGGCAATTTTTTTGACAAGCTGAAGTTCGTTGTCCGTGTCGGTATAAAACTTATTTATGCAGACAACCGGGCGAACGCCGGATTTTTTCACTATGTCGATGTGTGCCAGGAGATTTTCGCACCCTTTTTCAAGCAGACCGAGATTTTCCTGTTTGTACTCCGGGGCCAGGGGCAGACCCGGCTTGACTGCTGGGCCGCCGCCGTGCATTTTAAGGGCGCGTACGGTAGCGACAATGACGGCGGCGTGCGGCTTGAGTCCCGACATACGGCATTTGAGATTCCAGAATTTCTCAAAACCGATATCTGCCGCAAAACCTGATTCGGTAACGAGAAAGTCCGACAGTTTAGTGCCGACAAGGTCGGCAATGATGCTGCTTTGTCCGATGGCGATGTTGGCGAAAGGTCCTG
>JBGSSG010000317.1:0-2185 GCA_041737185.1 Anaerohalosphaeraceae bacterium | reverse complement strand
GTTCACAAGGTCTGCTTCAAGGCTGGCCATCGCTCGCGGGAGCTGGTTTATACCTTCAGCGGATTCAATGGCGCCCTTAACTTCCGGCATAAGACCCGGATAACCGAGCTTGACAGCCTGGCCGAGGGAAAATCCCTGTGTGAGCCAGCCGGCGACCCTGCGAAAAATCCGGGCGGTCTTGTCGCTTCTGCCCTGTACCGCCGTATTCAGCGCGACAGGCAGCGGAAGATTTTGACGCATAGCCGCGCCGACCGTCGATACAAACTCCAGCGCACGGTTGAACCTCGCCGCGGCTAAATAACGAAAAATCCCGATAATTAAAAGTATCTCGAAAATAAAACCAAAAAATGAGAACAGCCACAGCAGCAGGACAAATAACAGAATAAAGCCGACTGTTATGACAAACCAGCGGGAAAAAGTTTTCCACCACGGCAGCCTGTATTGAGTGTCCGGAACCGGAACAAAACACAGAAGCAGGGCCGTAAAGGGCAACAAAACCGGCGACAGAAAAACTAAAATTACACCGCACAGGCTGCTGAAAGGCTCCCTTTGAATGTGTATATACACAGCGGTTATAAACAAAACCGGTCCTGCCGCGACCGATGCAATCAGGGCAAATCCGGGCCGACGAAAAGCTGTCCATACGAGCAGGACAATCGCGCCTGCCGCGAGCGAAACTTCTAAAATCAATAATGCGATATCCACTGACATATTACATCATTACCTGAATCATTTTAACCATAGAATCACTTTAACCATCGGCAGGAACATCGCGGCGACCATCGTGCCTACCATAAGGCCAATTCCGATAATCATTACCGGCATCAGGATAGTCTGAAGCCTGGCCTGCATACCGAATGTCTGCTGGGCGTACATCCTGCCCATCTCATAGAGATTTTCCCTAAGACAATTGCGCTGGCCGCCGAGCTGGATGGAATAAAGCATAAGGTTCGGCAGCGTCCTGCAAACCGCGCCTGCGTCTATGACCGAAAAGCCCTTTTCAATCTGTTCGGCAAGCAGCGTCGAATCATAAATTACCTTTTCGCTGCCCGCGGACGCTGCCGCCAGACGCAAACTTTCCGGCAGCGTACAGCCGGCGTCAACCAGCAGGCCCATCGCCTCGGAAAACCGCGCCAGTATGCCGGCTTTGTAAATCCTGCCCAGCAGCGGTATCTTCATAATAAACGACTCTTTTGCCCGTCTGCCTGCCGAGCTGCCCGAAAGGGCGGTCCAGACAAAAATAATGAATATGATTAAAATCGCCGCGCCCGCCCAGAAATATCCTGCCTTTTCCGATATTGCCAGCATAGTCCTTGTCAGCCAGGGCAATGCTGCTTTGCCTTCCGACATATCAATAAGGACCTTCGTGTAGGTGGGCATAATAAAGACAAATATGCCCGTCGCGATTACCGCCGCAAAAAAAATCGTCATTAACGGGTACGATACGGACTCGATGATAATCTGCCTTGTCCGTCGGACAATCTCAAGATGTCGATTCAGGCAGGTGAGCATTTCGCCAAGCCGTCCGGTCCTGATGCCGGCTTTGAGCATCATCCCATACAGCGGCGGAAAATGTTTTTGATGTTCCGCGAAGGCCTGCTCTATCGGCACGCCGGCCTCGAGCCTGGCGGCGATATCCGACAGGAGCCTTCGCATCTTTGGCGTGCCCGCGTCCCGGGCAATTGCGCGAAGTCCCTTTTCCAGCGGGATGGACGCCCTGGTAATCGATTCGAGCTGCTGGTTAAACAGCAAAAATTCATTTGCCCCCACGCTCCTTGCCGGCTGTTTTGTTTCGACCTTTGAAAGCTCCTGGATGTCCAGCTTCATTTCCGCCAGCATTTGCCGGGCCTGCTGGGCGTCCGACGCTTCTATCGTGCCGCGCATCAGCCGGCCGGATTCGGTAAGCGAACTGTATTCAAACATCGCCATATCTGCTCCACTGTACTATGTTTTTATCCCAATGAACGCCGGATTTCTTCTTCGCTTGTGATTCCCCGGCAAATCAGCCTCTGACCATCCTGCAGCAGGCTCATATTGCCTCGGCTGTTAAGCGTCGCCTCGAACGTTTCAATATCGCTGCGTTCAAGAATCGCCTTTCGAAGCTGGCCGTCGATTGTTACCGTTTCCGCAATCAGTACCCGTCCTCGATAGCCGGTGCTGCTGCACTGCCGGCAGCCGGCCGGGG